>JANLSB010000628.1:0-6817 GCA_031362125.1 Lysobacterales bacterium
CCAGATCGTGCCGTTCACGTTGCTGGTGAGGGCATAAGGCCCGGTGATCTGCGACCAGGCCGAAGGGCCTTAACTCGCTTTGCAATACTCGTCGGTCGCATGAAACGCCACATATGCTGCTGCGTCGAGTCAGAGTCTACACACGAAACGGGGCCGGACAACAGGCGGCTTTTCGAAGATTTCGAGGCGACCGGGCGAAAACCGCGCGGAGTATTCTCAGCAAGGTCAGCACATCGACCGCTTACGGGGCACACAGCAGTCCTGAATCCACACGCGTATCTTGTGCATGCGCATCACGCGCAGCTCTGGCGCGCGTCTCAGCCCGTCGAGTCTCTACGCCACACCAGCATGCGATTGTTCGCAGGCATTGCCTGATCCGCGATCAGGCGCAGACCGATAGCATCGGCCAAGGCATGCACCGCTTCGACATCCCGGATCCCGGAACGCGGATCGCGCGCCTTCAACCAACCATCGAACTCGCGATTGCTGTCGCTGGTGAACGTACCGCCCTCGTTGAACGGCCCATAGACGGCCAACACCGCATCTTCGGTCAGCACGGTTACCAGCCCGACGAACAGCGCCTGCACCTCGGGCCAACCCATGATATGCAGGGTGTTGGCACTGAACACGGCGTCATAGCGCGACGGCAGCGGCGGCGCGAATCCCGGCTGCGGCACCAGCACCGCCTGCAGCGCGAATGGCGGAGGCGTGTTCGGCAATGCCGCCTGATCCAGCCACATGCGGATGCCCGGCAGGTTGTCGGCATGATCCGAGCAATGCCAGCGCAGCCACGGCATCGCCGCCGCGAAATGCACCGCATGCTGCCCGGTGCCGCTGCCGACCTCCAGCACGTTGCGTCGGCCGGCGAAGTACTCGCGCAGCACCGCAAGGATCGGCTCCTGGTTGCGATCGCAGCTGGGCGAATACGGCTTGGCGGTCATCGTGTCCTTGGGGCGCTGTCGTGCGCGACATCATAACGTCACGCCCTCTCGGCCTTTCGTCGCGGCATCCATTCAGGGCACCGCAAATCCAGCCTCGCGCAACAGCCGCGCAGTGGCGATCAGCGGAAGACCGATCAATGCGGTCGGGTCGCGATTATCGATCTCATCGAACAGCGCGATGCCCAACCCTTCCGATTTGAAGCTGCCTGCGCAGTCCAGCGGCTGTTCGCGGGCGACATAGCGTTCGATCTCGTCCATGCGCAACTGGCGAAAGCGGACTGTGGTGATATCGATCGCCGCCAGTCGCCGCCCTGGTCCTGCGATGCACAACGCGGTGATGAAGCGCACTTCGCGACCCGACATCGACTGCAGCTGGGCGACCGCTGCGGTTTGGCTGCCGGGTTTGCCCAAGGGCCGACCATCGAGCTCGGCGACCTGATCCGATCCGATGACCCAGGTATCGCCGCGGATGTCATCCACGACACGGGCGAGCACTGCCTCGGCCTTCGCCAAGGCCAGTCGTTCTGCCAACGCCTGCGGCGACTCGCCCGATAGCGGCGATTCGTCCGTTTCGGGGCGAGCGGTACTGAAAGGCAGGCCCAGGCGTTCGAGCAGGGCACGTCGATAGGTCGACGTCGAGGCGAGCACCAGACTGGGCATCGGCTGTCAGCTCAGATGTGGGCGGTACGTGAGCGCTCGACCAACACCAACTGCTGATCGATACGGTCGCGGGCCTGATCGATCGAGACCCGGATCTCATCGAGCTTCTGGATCGAAGCAGTCTCCCCGTGCTGCTGAAGCCACAACCGTTGGCGCAGCATCTCCTGCAGCGCGGCGCGGACGGTCTCGTCCTCGTCGCCGGTGATGGCTTCGATTTCGGCCTTCGCCGTGCGCAGGCGGGCTTCGAGGGCATCGGCGGCATCCAGCAGCCGGGCCATAGCGCGCTGGCGGGGCGTATCGCGGTGAGCGAAACGCCAGACCAAAGCCAGGGCGACGATGATCGCCACGACCGAGGTGGCGGTGACAACAGGAAGAGAGAAGGCGGTCACACGACAGACCCGGATGCGGGCGGACAGTCTGACGTGGCCGGGCCCGGCGGGCAAATAGCCGGCTGCACCTGGTCCCGACCAGCGGGACGGGTTGGGTTTCGGGTTTGACACTGCGGGGCCCGGCCCCTACCATTCCGTGTCTTATGTCCGCTGAAGTGCCCGTAACCTTGGATGCTTGGCGCATGGCGGCAGCCCGGCGCAGCTTCGATGGCCGGCTTCCGCTGGCCGCGATGGCCCGCCTCCGCGATCTGTTGGCCGATACCGAGGGCGAAGTGCGCTTCTCTCTGGAGTTCGGCCAGGATGTACTGCAGGTACCGTTCGCGGAGCTGCGGGTCGATGCCGAGTTGCCGCTGACTTGTCAGCGCAGTCTGCAGCGGTTTCTTCACCCGGTATCGTTGGTCCAGAGGTTCGCACTGATACGCGAAAGCAATGGCGGCGATGACGCGGAAGACGTCGAGGCTTCGCTGCTGCCGGACTACGAGGCGCTTCAACTGGCCGATGATGGCTTGATACGGCCGGCGGAATTGGTCGAGGACGAGTTGATCCTGGCCGTGCCGCTGGTACCGGTGCAACCGGGCAGCGAGTCGGTCGAGCGGGATTGGCCGGTGACCGAAGACGAAGAAATACGCGCCAATCCGTTCGCGGCATTGGCGGCACTGAAGAAAACCTGAGCAATACCCATTACAAGAAAGGCGCCAAGTGCCGATCCAGCAGGACCGGACCCAGACGGCTTTCGCGACATTCACGTTTTAAGGCTGGAGCAATCCCATGGCTGTGCAGAAATCCCGAGTCACTCCTTCCCGTCGTGGCCAGCGTCGTTCCCACGACGCCCTGACCGCCAAGCAGTTGGCCACTGATCCGACCTCCGGTGAGGTCCATCTGCGCCACCACATCACCAAGGACGGCTACTATCGCGGCCGCCAAGTGATCGCACCGAAGGTCAAGGTTGCCGACCAAGAATGATGGTTGCGGCGCATCCGCGCCGTAATCACTCCCGTCGTCGATGCGGCTGATGCCGCATCACGCCGGATCAGCGCAGCCGGCATCGCTGGGTTGCGGAATGGACGAGGCCGCTTCGGCCGCGTCGTTTCGACAGGGGCAACAGCTGGCATGAGCAAACAGGTTTATGCGCGTATCGCAGGCACCGGCAGCTATTTGCCTGAAAAAGTCCTGACCAACGACGATATCGCCAAGTTCGTCGCCACCAGCGACGAGTGGATCACCTCGCGCAGCGGTATCCGTCAGCGCCATATCGCCGCCGATGGCGAAACCACCTCCGATCTGGGCTACCACGCCGCCGTGCGAGCGATGGAAGCTGCAGGCGTCACCGCTTCCGAAATTGATCTGATCATCGTCGGCACCACGACACCCGATCTGATTTTTCCGTCGACCGCTTGTCTGATCCAACATCGACTGGGTGCCGACGGCTGCCCGGCATTCGATGTCAACGCCGCATGTTCCGGTTTCATCTACGCGCTCACAGTCGCCGACAAGTTCATCCGTTCAGGGGCTTCGAAAGCAGCGCTGGTGATCGGTGCGGAAACGCTGACCCGGATGATCGACTGGACCGACCGCACCACATGCGTGCTGTTCGGCGACGGTGCCGGTGCGGTGGTGCTCAAAGCGGACGAAGGCACTGGCATCCTGAGCACTCACCTGCACGCCGATGGCGGCAAAAAAGAGCTGCTGTGGAACCCGGTCGGCGTTTCGGTCGGTTTCAAGCCGGAAGAACACAACGCTGGCGTCCGCATCAAAATGGCCGGCAGCGAAGTGTTCAAACACGCAGTCAAGGCGCTTGATTCCGTGGCTGAGGAAACGCTTGAAGCGAACGGCATTGATCGCCACGACATCGATTGGTTCATTCCGCATCAGGCCAATCTGCGCATCATCGAAGCCACCGCCAAACGCCTCGACATGCCGATGGAGCGCGTCATCGTGACCGTCGACAAACATGGCAACACGTCTTCAGGTTCGGTACCGCTGGCATTGGACGAAGCGGTGCGTTCGGGCAAGATCCAGCGCGGCCACATGATATTGCTGGAAGCTTTCGGGGGCGGGTTTACATGGGGTTCGGCGCTGCTGCGCTACTGATTCCCCCGCTCCATTCCGGCGAAGCCGTCGCAACCTTCAGGATGCGGCGGCTTTTTGCTGTGCGAAGCCCGTCGACCCGACTGTTCCGAGCCTGTCCTACATACGCTGTCGTACAGACAGACAGCAGTGTTCGCCCGTATCATCGCCTACCGTATTCGAGCTGGAAGACCGCGTGACCGCACCGCAAGCGATCGATCCGACATTGGCCTTCGTGTTCCCTGGACAGGGCTCGCAGTCGGTCGGCATGCTCGCTGAAATTTCCGAGCGCCATCCATCGGTCCACGAGAGCTTCGCGGAGGCTTCCGATGGTGCTGGTGTCGATCTCTGGGCACTGTCGCAGGGCGGTCCGGAAGAACAGCTCAACCGCACCGAATTCACCCAACCCGCACTGCTCGCCGCGAGTGTCGCCGTCTGGCGGCTATGGCTGTCGCGGGGCGGTTCGACGCCTTCGGTGCTCGCCGGCCACAGTCTCGGCGAATACAGCGCGCTTGTTGCCGCCGGTGCACTCTCGCTGCGTGAAGCAGCGCATCTGGTGCGTATCCGCGGTCAACTGATGCAGGATGCTGCGCCTGCCGGCAGTGGCGCAATGGCCGCGGTGATCGGCGTCGATGACGAAGTCGTGCGCAACGCATGCGCCGAAGCCTCGGGCATCGACGTTGTTGTTGCCGCCAATTTCAATTCTCCGGGCCAGATCGTAATCGGCGGTCACGCCGCTGCGGTCGATCGGGCAAGCGCGCTGCTTGTAGAGCGCGGCGCGCGCAAGGTCGCACGGCTCGCGGTCAGCGTGCCATCGCATACGCCGCTGATGCGCGATGCCGCCAACCGGTTGGCCGAAGCGATGCATGGCGTCGAATGGCGCACGCCTGCCCTTCCGGTGGTACAGAACGTCGACGCCGAAGTGCATGACGGCGTCGAGGCGATCGCCGATGCGCTGGTGCGCCAGCTTTATCTGCCGGTGCGATGGGCCGCGTGCGTCGAAGCGCTCGCTGCACGCGGCATTGTCCGTACCGCCGAATGCGGTCCCGGCAAAGTACTGGGCGGACTGATCAAGCGCATCGACAAGTCGATCGAGCACCGCTCGCTTGGCACAGTCCAGGAATTCGAAGCTGCGCTGGAAGCGTGGCACTGAACGCCCGCCCTCCGCACCGCATGTCCATCCTGCGAACAATAGAGCCCCGATGACCAACGACATCACTGAAAGCCGACCACTGCAGGGCGACATCGCCCTCGTCACCGGCGCCAGCCGCGGCATCGGCGCCGCCATCGCCAACATGCTCGCCACGCAGGGCGCGACCGTCATCGGCACCGCGACCTCCGACGGCGGAGCCCAAGCGATCGGCGAACGTCTCGCGCCCTTCGGCGGACATGGACGCAAGCTGGACGTGGTTGACGGCGCAGCGGTCGAAGCCGTGATCGACGAGATCGCCAAGCAATACGGCCCGGTATCCATCCTCGTCAACAACGCCGGCATCACCCGCGACAATCTGCTGATGCGGATGAAAGAAGAAGAATGGCAGTCGATCCTCGACACCAATCTCACCAGCGTCTACCGCACCAGCAAGGCGGTCATGCGCGGCATGATGAAAGCGCGCAAAGGCCGCATCATCAATATCGCCTCGGTCGTCGGCGTCACCGGCAATGCTGGCCAGACCAATTACGCAGCGGCGAAGGCAGGCATCATCGCCTTCAGCAAATCGCTGGCGAAGGAAATCGGTTCGCGCGGCATCACCGTGAATGTGGTTGCGCCCGGTTTCATCGATACCGACATGACCCGTGCACTGTCCGATGCGGCGAAGGAAGGCCTGCTCAGCCAGATCGCGCTCGGCCGCCTCGGTGCAGCGGACGACATCGCCCATGCGGTGGCGTTCTTGGCCGGCCCCGCCGCCGGTTACATCACCGGCGAAACCCTGCACGTGAACGGTGGCATGTACATGCCCTGAGTCCCGCCCCGACCCCGTCCTGGCGGCGGCCATCGCCCCGATCCACCGGCGATGTACCGTCCGTCAGGACTACGATTTCAGCAAGTCGTTGAATTGAAAAGAACTCCTGAGGGCCTTTCCCGGGCCCTGGTTTCCCTTACACTATCCACCGCAATATTTTCCTTCCGGAGCACAACCTCATGAGCAGCATCGAAGAACGCGTCAAGAAAATCGTGATCGAACAGCTTGGCGTCAAGGACGATGAAGTCACCAACAGCGCATCGTTCGTCGATGATCTCGGCGCGGACTCGCTCGATACCGTCGAGCTGGTGATGGCACTCGAAGAAGAATTCGAGTGCGAGATCCCGGACGAAGAGGCCGAGAAGATCACGTCGGTGCAGCAGGCTATCGATTACATCAAGTCGCACGTCAAGCCGTAAGCGTGCCTTGACCTGCGCCCGGTCGGAATGACCGGGCGACCGCCGGGGCCGCATCGCGGCCCTGTGCGTTTTGGAAGCGCGGATTGCCGTCCGCCCGGCGCGATGCAACCAAGGCGGTCGCGTCGAATGCGCCATGAAGCCTATGTAGAGCCGGGAGTAGAGCATGTCGAAGCGTCGTGTAGTGGTCACCGGTCTCGGGATCGTTTCGCCTCTGGGCAACGATCTGGCCAGCAGTTGGGATGGGATCGTCAACGGACGCTCCGGCATCGGCACAGTGACCCACTTCGACGCCTCGGCCATGGCGACACGGATCGCCGGTGAGGTGAGGGATTTCGAACCGGCGGACTGGATTCTTCCGAAGGACGTCAAGAAGATGG
>JANLSB010000630.1:0-3282 GCA_031362125.1 Lysobacterales bacterium
GCTGCGGGCTTTCGCTTTCATGGCCGGCCCAGGAATGCGTCAGACCGTGCGTTCGTTCCCGCCATCGACGGTGACCTGCATCCCTGTTGATTTGCCGAAACTGCGGCTGGCCAGCGCCAGCGCTGCGCGGGCCACATCGTCCGAACCGATCTCGGTCGCAAGCAGATTGCGCCGCTTGTAGGCTTCTACTGACAGTCCATACTTGTCCGCGCGCGACTTCAGCACATCATCGGTCCAGATGCCGGTGTCGAAAACCGCATCGGGATGCAGGACGTTGACCCGGATACCGTCGCCCGCCAACTCGAGCGCGGCGACCCGTGCAAGCTGGGTGAGTCCCGCTTTCGCGACCGAATACAGCCCGACGCCCGGACCGGGCGCGATGGCGTTCTTGGACGCATTGAACACGACGACCGGTTCGAAGCCCTCGCGCAGGTACGGGATCGCCTCGCGCAACACCTTGAAGTGCGAATCGAGATTGATCGCCATCGAGCGCATCCATTCGTCGTCGCTGGACTCCTCGAGCCGATGGCCGACAGGGAATATGCCGGCATTGCTGAACAGAATATCGACACCGCCGAAATGCAGCACCGCGGTGTCGAACGCATGTCGCACCGCCGCAGTATCGGCAAGATCGGCGACGACGCCGTGATACAGCGGCGAAGTCGCTATGTCGGCCACGCCCGGATCGATATCGATACCCATCACGCAGGCGCCCTGCGCAACGAACAGTCTCGCGGCGGCACGGCCGATGCCTGAGGCCGCACCGGTGATCACTGCAACGCGGCCTTCGAACTCCCCGGGCTTCTGCGGAGATTTCAGTTTGGCCTGCTCCAGCTCCCAGTACTCCAGATCGAAGATGTCCCGTTCCGGCAACGCCTTCCAGCCGCCCATCCGTTCGGCGCGCGCGATCGCATCCACGGTGTGGACGACGATATCCATGCAGATCTGCAGGCGCTTGCCGTTGATCGCGAACGCGGAGACGCCGCGATGCGGATGCACCACCCAGCGCGGCGCGGGATCGAGGCATGCCAGTCCTTCGCGCCGATGACGCGAGAAATAGCCGCTGTATTCCACAGCGAAACCGGCAACATCCTCGCGATGCCGCCCTGTCGCCAGCATCGGAATGCGCTTGGTGTGCAGCACGTGATCCGGGGTGACCGGGCCGCGACGACTGCAGGCTTCGAGCTGTTGGATCGCGGCGAAATCATGGGCGACGAAACGTCCGACCACCGCGGCGCCGAGCGCCGTACCGACTTCCTTGCGCAGGCGCGCGAACTCCAGCGGCGAGAGCTCCTGCAGCGCCGGCATCGGCGGCGCATCGTCGACATGTGCCGCGATGTAGTCTTCGGCGGCGGATACCAGTTCGATCATTCGTTCGTAGCTGTCTTTCGCGTCGTCGGCGAACGTGAAGACGCCGTGGTGCAGCAGCACGATACCGCGGCAGCGCGACCAGTCGATCGCGCGCGTCGCTTCATGGACCTGGCGCGCAAGCACGAAGCCCGGCATGACATAGGGCAAGACCAGCACATCGTCGCCATAAAGCTCACGGATCCTGTCTTCTCCGGATGGCGTGTTGGACACCGTCACCACCGCATCGGCATGCGTGTGATCGACGTAACGATATGGAATCACCGCGTGCAGGATCGCTTCCACGGAAGGTGCCGGCGCCTGCGGATCGATCAGCGCGCACTTCAGTTCGCGCATCATGTCCAAATCGGACAGCGCCGGCAGCTCGGCCAGACGTTCGAGGTGGTCCAGACGAGTGGGCGAAAAGCCGCCGGTGCCGATGCTCTTGAGATCGTGGCCGCTGCCCTTGACGTACAGGATGCGCTGCGTGTCGCCGAACAGGTCGCGAACCTTATCCTTGACCGAGGTGTTGCCGCCGCCGTGCAGCACGAGATCGTCGCTGTGGCCGAGCAATCGCGACGTGTAGGCGCGCAGTTCCAGCGGCGTGGCACAGCGCTGCGCTTCCTCGTCGTTCCATAGACTCCGCATCGCGCTTCCTTTTACTATCGACGCGTCAAATTACCACCGCGGGCAGGGATCGGCAATGCGCGTAGACGGTCGATATTTCAGGACGCTCTGGCCCAGAGGAGCGCGAAGCAGCACGCTCTGTGCGATCGATCAACGCGAGCTGCCGCATCGCTTCGTCATCGCGGAACTGGACGATGCGGCGCAGACCGCCCAGGCGATTTCGCGAATGCTCGTCCGCGGCGCAGGACTGATCGGCGCGACCGCCGCTTACGGGATGTATCAGGCCTCGTGCGAAGGACAGGATCTGCGCGCTGCGGCATCGCTGCTGATCGCGACCCGCCCCACCGCAGTGAATCTGCGCTGGTCGGTCGAACGCATGCTCCGTGCCGCCGACGAGGACCGCGATCTCTATTCCGAAGCGATGGCGATCGCCGACGAAGATGCGGATTGGTGCCAGCGTATCGGAGAACACGGGATCGCACTGATCCGCGACATCGCGCGCCGCAAGCCCGCAGGTGAAGCCGTCAACATACTCACGCATTGCAACGCAGGTTGGCTGGCTTTCGTCGATTTCGGCTCGGCGACCGCACCGATCTATCGCGCGCACGACGAAGGCATCGCCGTGCACGTCTGGGTCGACGAGACCCGTCCGCGCAACCAGGGCGCGCAGTTGACGATGTGGGAACTGATGCAGCACGGCGTGGCGTGCACGCTGATCCCGGACAATGCCGGCGGACATCTGATGCAGCACGGCATGGTCGATCTGTGCATCGTCGGCTCCGACCGCACGACCCGCTGCGGCGATGTCGGCAACAAGATCGGCACCTACCTCAAGGCGCTCGCAGCGCACGACAACGGCGTGCCGTTCTATGCCGCGATGCCCTCTTCCACCCTCGACTGGTCGATCGGCGACGGCGTGCGTGAGATTCCGATCGAGCAGCGCGATGCCGATGAAGTGCTGCGCGCGCGCGGGCTGCTGGACGGCCGCATCGTCGAGCCGCTGCTCGCGCCAGCAGGCGCGAACGCCGCGAATTACGCTTTCGATGTCACGCCGGCGCGACTGGTCACCGGCATCATCACCGAGCGCGGGATCTGCACGGCATCGGAACAAGGCTTGCGGGACATGTTTCCGGAATCGGTCCGGTTGCAGCCGTCTGACAGTCTTGACGTCGACAACGTTTGATTACTGCACCACCACCGGAATCTTCCCGATCTTCGCCTGCCATTCGCGCGGGCCGGTCTTGTGCACCGATTCACCGCTGGAATCCACGGCGACGGTGACGGGCATGTCTTCCACGGTAAATTCGT
>JANLSB010000670.1:0-2899 GCA_031362125.1 Lysobacterales bacterium
GAACTCATCGGCGCGCCCGTCGCGGTCGTAATCGATTTTGCTGGGCGGCTCAGGCGCATACAACAGGCCCCAGATCAGGCCCGCACCCAGCATGGCACCGAATACCGACGAACCGAGGATCCAGAAAACCGGCATCCCCCGATCGGGCGCAGGCGACGGTGACGGAGTTCCCGTGACGGTCGGCTTTTCGGCGTCCTCTTCGTCCAGCACGACCGGCTCCGCGCTTTCCCATTCGTCGATGATGGCGCGTGCGGCTGCGAGGTTCGCATCGGCCACACGCACCAGGATTTCGGTGTTGGCTGGCAGTTCGCCCACCGCCCCCTGCAGATATTCGCCCTGGATGAAGGCGGGAATGCCCTCGGCTTCCAGCAGTTGCCTGATCAGATGCGCATCGGCGATGTCCGCGGCGCGATGGATGATGATCATGTGCGGCCTGTGCCCGGGCGAAAACGCCCCGATCTTAACCGGCATCGCGCAAGCGCGGGTCCATCCAGGCACGCAGCGTGTCAACCCGCGTGTTGATCGCGACGATCAGCGCGCCCACCACCAGCGCCACGCCGAGCACCAGGGTGTAGTCGCGGTTGAGCGCGCCCTGCACGAAACAGCGGTCCATGCTGCGGGTGTCGAAGATCCGCCCTACCGCCGCCGAACCGGTGACGGTATTGATCAATACGCCATGCCGGGCATCCGCCCTTCGAGGGAACCGGATAGGATCATGCGCAGAGAGAGATGCGTACACTTGAGCGCGATAGCTCCGCCACCCTTGCGCTCTTGTCGCAGCGCAGCATCTTCGCAACGCATGTCCTGCTGCGCATATGTGATTCACTACCCGATCCCCCGCACCAATCGAGTAGAGGACGTTATGAGTTCATTGACGATAAGGCGGCTCGGCTGCCTGTTTCTTTTGGGGCTGCCTTTTTCCGCAAGTGCAACCTGGTCGATCGTCGTCCGCGATGCCGATACGCAGGAAGTCGCGGTTGCATCGGCGACCTGCGTATCGCGCGAAGATGAACCGGGCATCGATCTGGTTCCGGAACTGCCGGTCATTCGCGTCGGCGTCGGCGCGGCATCGGCGCAGTCCGCTGTCGACACGACCGGTGGGCGACGCGTGGCAATCTGGAACGGGTTGATCAATGGTCAATCGGCCACACAGATCGTGTCTGCGCTGTCGGCGCGCTCGGACGCTGCCAGTGCGCAGCACGGCGTCGTCGGTAGCGGCACGACATCCGGCACCCAGACCGGCAGCGGCACCTTCGCGCATGCTTCCGGCGTCACCGGCCGCGTCGGCACGCTCGACTATGCCATCCAGGGCAATATCCTGACCAATCGCAACGTTGTGCTGTCAGCCGAGCAGGCGCTGCGCAACACCAGCGGTCAGTTGCCGGAGCGCCTGATGGCAGCGATGGAAGCCGCACGCGCACAGGGCGGCGACGCGCGCTGTTCGTGCAAAACATATGTCAACGGCATCGGCTGCACCGAACTCAAGCCCGTGCCGTTCAAGACCGCCGATGTCGGTTTCATGATCCTGGCCCGCTATGGCGACATCGACGACAGCGCATGCACGGCCCGCGGCTGCGCCGACGGCACTTATTACATGAAGCTCAATATCCGCGACCAGCCGCGCGCCGCCATCGACGCGGTCTACCAGTTGCAGACCAGCCTCACCAGCGCACGCACCGCGCTGAACGGTATCGCCGATGCAGTCGCCAGCCAGGCCCGGTTCGACCCTTTGGCGAACGGTGCCTACCGTATCGTGATCACACCGCGCGATTGGCGCGGACAGGCCATCGCCCGCAGCCTCGGGCCGGTCCAGATCGTGACCAGCGGAAGCAATGGCTTCAGCATCGGCACGGTGCAGACCGTGGGCGACGGCACCTATCAGGCCACGCTGACACCGACAGGCGCGACACCGCCGACACGCAATGCGTTTCTGGTCAGCATCCAGGACGGCACGCTCAGGGTCTGGTTGCCACCGAACCGAACCGTATTGACCCTGGGCGCCACAGGCAATCGGGCACCGGTCGCGAACTTCAACAGCTCCACGAGCGGATTGACCGTGACTTTCACCGATACCTCCACCGACACCGACGGTAGCATCGCCTCGCGTGCGTGGAATTTTGGCGACGGCACCACATCCACGTCCGCCAATCCGAGCAAGACGTATGCGACGGCAGGCACATACACCGTTTCGCTCACCGTGACCGACAATGGAGGCCTGACCAATACCAAGACCCAGTCGCTGACCGTTGGTACCAACCAGACGAAGACGTATACCAACGGCACAGATTTCAACATTACCGACAATGCAACGGTGGAAAGTCCGATCGCGGTGTCGGGCCGCACCGGCAACGCACCGGCCGCGACCAGCGTGGCTGTCAATATCATCCACACCTATATCGGCGACCTGAAGGTGGATCTGATCGCACCGGATGGCAGCGTGTATGTGCTGCACAATCGCTCCGGCGGAAGCGCCGACAACATCGTAAACACCTACAGCGTCAACCTGTCGAACGAATCCTTGAACGGCAGCTGGAAGCTGCGGGTCAACGACAACGCCAATGGCGATGTCGGTCGTATCGACAGTTGGAGCATCACGTTCTGAATCATGCCGCCGCCAGCCCCCGAAAGGTGGGCTGGCGGCATCGCGTCTTTTCAACCCATCTCGCGCAATCGCGGGTCCATCCGCGTGCGCAATGCATCCACCAGCGCGTTGATCGCAACGATCAGCGCACCGACCACCAGCACCACGCCGAGCACCAGGGTGTAGTCGCGGTTGAGCGCACCCTGCACGAAATAACGACCCATGCCGGGAATGCCGAACACCTGCTCCACGACCGCCGAACCGGTGACGATATTGATCAGCGCCGGCGACAGCCAGGCGACCACCGGCAAAAGCGCC
>JANLSB010000693.1:0-5144 GCA_031362125.1 Lysobacterales bacterium
GGAATCGGGCAGCTCCTCGCCCCACACCCGTGTCTCCAGCTCCTGTCGGGTCACCACCGCTGGCGAGGCCTCCATCAGCGACTGCAGGATCTTCAGCGCGGTCGGGTTGAGCTGCAGCAGTTTGCCCTGACGGCGCACTTCGAGCGTATCGAGGTTGTATTCCAGATCACCGACTTCCAGCACCCGGGTCTGGTTGCCCTTGCCGCGTCGGGCCAGGGCGTTGAGGCGGACTTCGACTTCCTGCAGCGCGAACGGCTTGATCAGGTAGTCGTCGGCGCCGGAATCGAAGCCGGCGATCTTGTTGTCGAGGGTGTCGCGTGCGGTCAGCATCAGCACCGGCGTCTGTTTACGGGCCTCGCCGCGCAGCTTGCGGCAGACCTCCAGACCGTCCATGCCGGGCAGGTTGAGGTCGAGCACGATCGCGTCGAATTCGTGGACGATGGCCAAGTGCAGGCCAGTGATGCCATCGGCGGCGAAGTCGACGGTGTGGCCGCGGTCTTCAAGGTAATCGCCCAGATTGGCGGCGATATCCTGGTTGTCTTCGATCACGAGTATGCGCATGGGCGGTGAATCCTCAAAGGTGCTGCTGTGACCAGACAATGCCCGTTCGGTTCCCCGTCGAGTTGCCGGCGCGGACCAGGGCAGTGCGTCGACAATTCTGGCACACGGTTCGCTTGCGACACCGCTGCGGACGCGCGGGCCGCATACGAGAGGTGAAATGCGCGCGAACTGATGCAGGGGTTGCAGCCGAAAAAAATGGCCCGGGCGGCATGGGCCGCCCGGGCCGAACATTGGGTATAACCCCGATTACCGGTTCTGCATCTCCCTGACGAGGGTGGGTGTGGTGACAGAATTCGGTCCTGACACGCTACGCCCGGGGCGATTAAAGGGCCGTTAAAATCAGATGACAGATCACTTTCGCGGCCGGGATCACCGTTTTGAGACACTGCGCGATGAATTCTTTTTCGCGCCTTTTGCCAGAAGATCAATGATTTTAGCTGCTATATCCACTCCAGTAGCGGCCTCGATCCCCTCCAGTCCCGGGGAAGCATTGACCTCCAAAACCAGCGGACCGCGCCGGGCGCGGATCAGATCCACCCCGGCCACACCCAGGCCGAGGACCTTTGCGGCGCGGATCGCGACGGCGCGTTCGTCGTCGCTGGCCTCCACCGCCTCGGCCGTCCCGCCGCGATGCAGGTTGGAGCGGAAATCGCCCTTCGGCGCCTGCCGGCGCATCGCGGCGACCACCTCATCGCCGACCACGAAACAGCGCAGATCGGCACCTTCGGCCTCGGAGATGAACTCCTGGACCAGAAAATTGGCGTACAGCCCGCGCAGGGTTTCGACCACGCTGCGCGATGCCGACGGCTTCTCGGTCAGGATCACACCGGCGCCCTGCGAGCTCTCGTTGAGCTTGATCACGTGCGGCGGCGCACCGAGCATCGACAGCAGGTCGACGGTGTCGTCCGGGTTGTCGCCGAACACCGTCGTCGGCATGCCGATGCCCTGCGCCCCCAGCAGCTGGTGTGCGCGCAGCTTGTCCCTGGCGCGGGCGATGGCGTCTGCTGTGTTGGGGGTGTAGCTGCCCATCAACTCGAACTGGTGCAGTACGGCGCAACCGTAGCGCGTGATGGACGCGCCGATCCGCGGCAGCACCGCCTCGTAACCGGCCAGCGGGCGACCTTTGTAGTGCATGTCGAAACCGTCGGATGCGATCCGCATGTAACAGCGCAACGGATCGAGCACGCGTGCGGTGTGCCCCTGCGCGCGCGCGGCCTCGACCAACCGGCGGGTCGAATAGAGTTTGCTGTTGCGGGACAGGATGGCGAGCTTCATGCGGCGCTCCGGGCACAGACGGACGGCAGCGATAGCCTGCCGCAGCGATGATGACAGTTCCTGCGCGCGACGCGGTGCCCTCAAGCAAAACGGCGACCCTTGCGAGGTCGCCGTTTCGATGCTTGGAGCGGGTGATGGGAATCGAATCGACACCCGCTACATTTCTTTCCAATCAACCACTTACACGTCGATTGGGGCGTAACTTTGATACCTTGGACGATACCTTTCGGGCGACTACCGTAGCGCATACATTGTGTCTGCATCAACAAGGTTACAGCCATGCCTCACATGGTCCTCTGCCCCATCGTCGGCCCATTCGGTTTGTTCGGGCCATCCGGTCCATCGGGTTGCTGGTTCTGGCTCTGCTGCTGCGACAAGGCTTGTTGCTTCGCCAAGGCTTGTTCCTGATTGAGCGTATTCGTCGCTTCGATTGATGCCTGCAACGGTGGTGCGGGCGAATTCAGATCTACGAGCACCGCCTTGCCATCCGGGCCAGATCGCGCAATGCGAATATTGTCGCCGACCATTGACACTTGGCTGATATTGTTCGCGTCGATGCCGTTCTTTTTCGCTTCGAGCAGTGCGGCTCCGACATGCTCGTCAGAAATATGTCCTGGTGTGCCGCCACGAACGCGCGCAAACATCACTTTGTCTTCGAACGAATACGCGCCCAATGCTTGCGCCTGCTCCTGTGTGCGTTCGAGGGCTGGCGCCGGGTTGGCATTGTGCCTGGAGACGGCTTCGTTGATCCGCTGCGAGCTGACTTCGATGGGCTGCGACGACATCTTCGCGAGATCCGCATCGAAATACTGCGTCGGTTCGCCGTAGCGCGCGTGTTTGAGTTGAACCTGCCCGGTGTCTTGGTTTTTTTCGAGAGATACGTCACTATATCGAAAGACGTTTTCCACCGCGAAACCCAGCATCGAAGCCCCGAGCTGATTGCTATGCGGGCCGTGCGGAATGCCGTTCTGTATTTCGAACAACTTGGCGCGATGCTGCATCTCGCGATAGGCGTCATTGCCTTCGTGCTGCGGATCGCGAATATCGCGCAGCCCTCGTTGACTCGGCGCAAAATCCGGCGACACCGATGCGGTGGGCTCTGCGTTTCTTCCGTTGACGGGGCGCTTTGGTAAAGCCTCTTCCAGCAGCTCACGCTCGTCTTCGCCGGTCTTGCTGCTGCGGACGACTGCTCCCAACATCGACGGTGCCACCCGCACGGCCGCCTGCGTTTCGTCTTGTGACAAGCCTGCTCGGTTCGCTTCGCGCTGCGCTTGTTCGCGCGCGTCGCGTTGCTCCGTAGTCGCTTTCTCGATCGCATGCACGGGTGCGGCTTGCTCCGTCGCGCCGTTCGAAGCTTTACGCGCTCGGATGTCGCTCAACGCAACGTCGATTTCATCGGGATAGGTTTTGGCTGCGACCTGCACCTCATTGTTCGGGCCGATACGCGTATGCAAAATCGGACTGTTGAGCGAGGCCTGTCCGTTGGCGCCCTTTTCCAGCACCAAGCCCGTGTTATCGGCACTCAAATCCGACATCTGCCGGGTGCGTTTGACCGCCAGATAGCTGGCTTCGAACTGCACGGGCGAGGGGTTCCAACCTTCGTTGGTATAAGCCGTGCGCAGCATCGCGCGATCGCGTTGTTCCGGGGTTGGCGGTTCGTAGGCTTTAGTGTCGGTCAGTTGCTGCTGGTGTTGCGCCAAGACCGGGGTTAGGCGTTCGCGCGTCGCTTCCAGTTCCAACGCATGATGGCTCGATGCAGGCCTGCCATCGTGCGACCACTGACCCTGCGCATCGCGCACATACTGCTTCCCGTTCGACGCTTCCAATGTGTTCGGGTTGAGCGCCGTCGCGACGGCCTCCGGCTCCGACCCGAAATCCCCGAAACCGTTGCGCTTGAAACCGATCTGATACTGCGCGGCGAATACGGCAGGGCCTTCGACAATGTTGCGATCAATCGTTTCCAGGGCTTGACGGTTCAACTCGGCCGCACGCTCTGGCGTGGCGATTTCGCGAATTTCCCGGTCGGGCAATCGTGGGTCGGTTGGATCGATCTCTTCAAAACGTGTTCGCCTCCACTCGCCGTTGTCGGCGTCATAACGCCAAGGGGCCGGCTGGGTGCTGGGCGCATCGCTTGGACTGGCTGGCTGCTCGAACGGGTTTCTCGGGTCGGTCTTGCCGATGGCTTGCCGCACCGCTTCTGCGCTGGCTTTGGCGTTCAGTTCGCGCTCGATTTCGGGTGCTGCCGCGAAGTCTTGTTGTCGAGGCCGGTCCACGCCGTCATCGCGGAAGTCTGCGCTCAAATCCTCACGGATCCATTGCTTGCCGTTGAAGGCGTAGTCCGCGCCATCGCGCCCTGACTGATACACGATGGCGTTGTGGTCCAGAAACTTCGCGCCGCGTTCGTAGGCTTCGGTCAACAGGTAGGCATCGGCGACGGCGAGCGCTACGGCCGGTCCACCGCTGACACCGACCGCCGCTGGCGTGAACACGGCCGCAGCACCGCCCGCACCTCGCGCGACAAACTGCGTTGCTTCCGAATGCACAGCCGATGGATTGTCTTGCGCGTATGCCGTGCTCAGGCGCTCGCCGGTGTGTTTCGCATCGTAAGCGGCAGCCGCAAGCCCCAAGCTTGCGAGCCCCGCTGTCGTGCCGGCACGACCGAGGCGCGGCAACAACGGCTCGGCCGCCTGCGCAGGAGCTTCGATGGCGGCAATGCCTTCGGCCCGTGCCGCTGCGCGTTCCAGCTTTCCTCGCTCGGCACTTCCGGCGATCAAGGCCTCTACAGTCGTCGGCGAAGTATCCTGGCGCGCGTGGAGCGTCTCGGGCATGGCCTCATGCCACCCTTGTTGACGCTTCCAGCCCTCTTGCAACTGCTGCCGCACTTCGGAGTCTTCCATGCGCCCTGTGCGCGTTTCGCGCAGCACATCGCTGGGCGAGCCCACATCTCGACGGCTGTCGTAGAGCTCATTCAGGTCGCGATCGTAGATGCGCACCTGCACACCCGTTCTTTCAGCGACTTTGTCTAGGTTCCCAGGCAGGCCGTTGTAAACATCATTGTGAAAGCTCATTTTAACGTCTCGGGCCACGCCAATCCGATCAATCTGTCCTGTGAAACGCTGGTCGATGCCCAACTCACTTTCGAGCCAATGCGATGAAATCGCGCGAACCTCGACTTCATAGCCCTTCTTTTGCAGTGCCTCGATCGTGCGAGAGCTGTTGCCCGCATCGCTCATCGAACCGTCGATAACGAGATTGACGTGTCGCTTAATGCCTTCATCGCGCAAGCCACTGGCGAGATTAAAAGCGCC
>JANLSB010000742.1:0-4494 GCA_031362125.1 Lysobacterales bacterium
CAGCTTCCGGCAGCAATCGGGGGCCTCGGACAGATCTTCCTGTCGTTACCCCGGATACGCGGTTGGCGCGCATCCGGGCTACCGCACAGCACCGATACTATTCCGCTTGACTCCGATATCGAATCGGCGCGATAAGCGAACTCATGTCCGTATTGATTCAAACAATGAGGAAGGCGCCATGGATGATTTTGACGATCTGAAAGGCAGAGTCGCAGCGCTCCATGCGGTGTTGACGTATCTGCTCTTGGAGTTGCCAGCGGACCAGCAAGCGAGAATCCGTGATCGGCTGGCGCGCGAACGGCTGACGAATCCCGTGCCCTATGCAGAGATGCCCGTTGTGCAGGACTCGTTCGTGCAAGCGATGGCGGTACTCGAGTTTCAACTTTTGCCGAAGTGAAATCGTCGGCCGTGCCCGGGGATCTCGTCTCTGAGCCGACCTTGTCAGTCAAAAAAGGAACATCTCGCGTCGGCCCTGCTGCGAGTCGCCAGATAAAATCCCACCGCGCGCAAGAGGGGTCGGGTGGAATGTGCGCCGCACCGCCTACCATTCGTGCATTGCAGCGCGGGCTACGCAGGATACTCAGGGCGGGTAACAACTCGCCTTACGGATCGAGTGCACGATTCAGTCTTCCAGCCCAAGAAACCGCCGCATCTGCGCCAGTTCCGCCTCCAGACCGGCGCGGAACGCCGCATCGCGCGGCGCGCGGCCGCTGCTGTAACCGAAGCTGCTCGTGAGCACGCCATCGCTGACGGCCAGGTTGCCCCAGCCGATCACGCGGTCGTGCCACAGCAGCGGGAGTGCGTAGTAGCCGAGCTTGCGCTTGGGCGCGGGCGTGTAGGCCTCAAAGCGGTAGGTCCAGTCCCACAGCATCTCGAAGCGGCGGCGATCCCAGACCGCCGGGTCGAACGGAGTGAGCAGACGCACGGCCTGGTCGGGTTTCCAGCGCGCCGCGGCCGGGTTCTCGCCGAGAGGCCAGTACCAGTCGACGCCATCCACGCGCGCTTTGCCGAGACGCTGCTTCGCACGCGCCAGCGCCGCCGCACGCTGCGGCTCCCATTGCGGCACGCCTCCGCCCAGCAGCCTGACCAGCTGGGCCAGACTGGACGCGGGCAGCGGCGCGTATTTGCCCACGACGAGGTCGATGAGCGCATCCATGCGTGCGATCCCAGTGTCGGCATCGACCGGCGCGGTATCGCCGTCACGCACCGCATACACGCGCGTACCGCCATCCCGACGCGCCACTCGCAGCAGGCCGCGGTAGTGCATGCCATCGAGCAGTTGCGTGCTCGCGTTCGACGAACCGCCGAACCAGTTGGTGACCTTGCCGTGCGCGAAATGCGCATCGACCTCGCGCGGATGCACCGCGCCCCGCTCGGCGATGAAGTCCAGCACCGCATGCGCCTGCTTCCAGCGCGCCGGCGTCCACGCCTCGCGCGGCGTGCGCGGATGCATCAGATGGTGGTGCGCGCGCGGCAGGAAACCGTAATTGACGAAGAAGTCTTCCTCGAGCGATAGCTTCGGATAACCGCGTTCGAGGTCGCCGGCGCGATAGCCGGCCACGCGGTGGCGCAGGGTCAGATCCTGCGCGCGCGCCGGCGCGCGGCTCGGAGCGGCCAGCACGAAACCGCGCCCATCGAGCGCGCGCCCGAGCGGCGTCGGGTTGAACAGCGTGCGGGCCACCGCATAGCGGCGCAGATGATCGAGGGTGATCGTCATGCCGTGGTGTCTGCGATGCAATCGGCGAGGCTGGTGAAGCCTGTCAGGGGAGCGTCCATTGGCATGCCGGGGTGATCTGAATTGTGGGCGCGCAGGTCTTGAGCCTCCGCTCTGCTTTGCAGTCTATCTCCTCGTTCATGGCGGGCCAGGGCCCGCCCTACAACAGCGATGATTCGTAGGCGGTTTTCAACCCGCCTCACGGGTTACTTTTCCTGCTGCAACAGGTAAGCGAGCCAGGCGGGATCCTCGGACGCCAACGCGGCGAGTCGGCGCTTTTCGGGGACGGGCAGGCGCTTGAACCGATACTCGTTCGACAGTGCCTCGCCTCGGGTCTCGAAGACGAATGCGCCGACCAATCGAATGGGCTTTCGCATTTTCGTAAACCGCGCCCCACGCCCCGCGCAGTGATCCTTGAACCTGCTCAACGGATCGATCGCAGTCCCCGTGTACAGCGCGTCGTTCTCGCAGAGCAAAAAATAGACCCACGTCTTCATCGATTTTCGAACCGCCCACGTGCGTCACCAGTGGTCTATTGGAGCGCATGGTCATGCTGGCTGCAAACCGACATCGCGCTTGTCCGCAGCCGCCGACGCGGCGCACACTGTCACGCCGACATCATGGTGCTTCCCATGGCTTCTCGCATCGAATGGCACAAGGTCAAGCCGGCGACGCTGCGCGGCGAGCTGATCGAGCTGGTCATCGCGCTCGCGCTGATCGCTGTCGGCTGGCTCAGCCTGCCCACCCTGCTGCTGGCGGTGCTGGCAGAACTGCTGGTGACGGCGGTGCTGTCCTGGTATTTCTACCCGCAGCGCGGCCTGCGCCGGCATCTTGCCGACATCGCGAAGATGTTCGGCCTGCTGTGCTTCCTCGCCATCTTCATCCTCGCTTCCTACGCCGGGGCCGGCGGCTTCGCCAACGGCCCGTGGCCGGACGCGCAGTCGCTGCTTGGCGTGATCCTGCTGGTCGCGGTGCGCGGCGGCCTGCTCCTGCTGGAGGCCCGCGCCTCGCCGGACCCGCGACTGTACTGGGCGCGCAGTGCGCTGATGCGTGGCGGCGCGCTGATCGTCGGCAGCTTCCTGGCCGTGTTCATCTGCTTCCTGCCGGGTGTCCCGCTGGCGCATGCGCTGGCCTGGGTCTGGCCGTCGCGCGCCGCCGACCTCGCCATCGCGTCGGTCTATCTGATCACCCTCGGCACGCTCGCCTGCATCCTCTCCACGATGAGCGAGCAGGACATCGCCGAGATCTCCGGCAATCCGTACATCGACTGATTGGCGGTTCCTGCCATCGCGGGCGCGGCATCGGTGTTTGCATGCGTGAGGAAGTACGCCTCGCCGGATAGTCGAGGCACCCACCATTGTTCGGCTCGGTGTATTTGCTGTGATTGGTTGAAGAGATTCTTCGTTTCAGGTGGGGTTCGCTGCGCTTACCGCCACCCTACCAGTCCACCTTACGTGCTATGTATTGCTCAGCATCTTCGCTCTGTGCCGGGCGACGAAATCCCGCTCCGGCGAGAACTTTTCCGGCATGGCGATAGGCTTGTCTTCTACAGGCCAGAAAACCTGCCGCAAGAAATCGTCCTTAGTCTGCTTGAGCTGTGTCGATAGTACGATTCGATGGTCGTCGGCTAATGAGAAAAGATAGCTATCGAACGCTTTGTCGTGGATCGCGGAGAGGCACAGGCCGTTGCCGGGATGTAGGCGAATCGAGGCATCGTCGCTCCACGGCACGATATGGCTTGCGACGAGGAACCGCTGATCGGTCACGCCGGAGATACAGCATGTCCCGCTGTAGCAGCTGAGCACCGCGCGCCGAAAGAACGATTGCTTGATCCTCTGTTTCACCAAGGCCAGGCGGGTCTCGCCCGTGAAGTCCGGTTCTATCGCGGCATCTTCTTTCTCGGTCGAAGCATCGTTGATTTTTTCGCGCAGCAGGCCGGCGCGTAAGGATTCGCATTCTTCGATTAGGCCATCCCAATCTGCGTGGAAGGCATCCCAGACGTCGCGATCGCGTGCCGAAGCATTGCTGAGGCCGGAACGACCGCTCGCGCGGATCGCGGGGTCGAAGCTGGCGAAGTTCACGCACTTCATGGCGAGCGCACCCGGCGTGCGGCCGATCAGGCTCGCCAGCTCGAAGACCTTCTTGTTCTTCGAGTGCAATTGCCCGAACGGCGTTTCGCAGTAGAACTTGAAAGCCAGCAGCAGTTGCTCCCGCGTCCAATGACCGGTTGCGTTCGAGGCAATCTTCGGCGGATCGATGCTTTCGCTCATCGGCAGACTCGGCCGCAGTATGGATGATCCGTAGGGTGGGCCCCTGGCCCACCATTCGCAAGATCCACATCATGTCGGTATCGAACGAAGCGGTGTAAGGTGAGCATCGGTATTCACGCATTCCTTGTACGAGCGGCGCTGGCGTGTGAGTTCTCGTTGCGGTGGGCCAGGGGCCCACCCTACTTGCTCATCGATCTTTCCGAGGTGTGGCCGTTGCTTCGGTATGACCGCGACACGCGCACTGTTGCCTGGCTGCATCGGCGTCATCTCACCGTGGAAAAGCGCAAAGCGGGGCGCGTGGTGTTGTTTGCAGGTTATTTCGCCAGCGCGGCCTCCTCGCTTCTGGCGGCGGTGGTTGCTGCACATCATGGGCCCGGGACGCTCTCGGGTTGGATTTATGGCTTTTTTTCTGTGGTGATGCTTTTTTTTGCGATGGTTTGCATCCTCCGGGAAGACACTCTCAAGGTCGCTGCCGTCGCCGGTGACGAATGGATCAATCGCATCAACCGT
>JANLSB010000018.1:0-1541 GCA_031362125.1 Lysobacterales bacterium
CAGAACGGAAAGTTGGCCGCAGCGATGCCCGCCTTGGTCAAGGCGTTGAAGAGAGTCGACTTGCCGACGTTCGGCAGACCGACGATGCCGCATTTGATGCCCATTGTGTTTCCTGTCAAAGGTCAAAAGTCAAAAGTCAACGAGGCCCGGATTGACCTTTGACCTTTGACGTTTGACGCCTTATTTCGGCGTATGCAACTTCGTCATCGCATCCATGTGATTCCCCGCGACCGCCAGCGGCAGCGCCGCGAGGGCGTCGTCGATGGCGCGATGGATCAAGATCTCGTCGTCCTTGCCGGGGCGACCCAGTACCCATGGCGTCACCTTGTCCTTGTGCCCGGGATGGCCGATGGCGACCCGCAGGCGGTGGAACTGGCCGTGTTCCAGCAGCCGGACGATGTCGCGCAGACCATTCTGGCCACCGTGGCCGCCGTCGAACTTGAAGCGGGCAACCCCGGGCGGGAGGTCCAGCTCGTCGTGGGCGACCAGCATCTCCTCCGGCTCGATCTTCCAGTAACGCAGCGCGGCAGTGACCGACTTGCCGCTGAGATTCATGAACGTGGCCGGCTTCAGCAGCCAGACCGTGTGCCCGGCGATCTCGACCTTCGCGGTTTCGCCGAACAGCTTGCTTTCCAGCCCGAAGCGCGCGCCGGCCTGTGCCGCCAACGCGTCCACAAACCAGAACCCGGCGTTGTGCCGGGTTCTGGCGTGTTCGGGACCCGGGTTTCCGAGCCCGACGATGAGGCGCAAACCAGCCATCGCAAGAAGACCGCATCGCCGATCCGGGGCGCGGTGAAGCGCCCCGGATCGGAACGATTACTTCTGATCCTTCTTAGTGACCTTCGCAGCCGGCACTTCGGCAACGGCCGGAACGGCCGCTTCGGCCTCTTCCTTGCCGTGCTTGGCGATGACCAGCGCCAGATCGTGCTCCTTGCCAAGCTTCAGTTCCGGAATCGAAACGCCGGCCGGGAGCTTGATGTCGGACATGTGCAGGATCGTACCGACCGTCAGCTGGGACAAATCGATTTCAAGGAATTCAGGAAGATCCTTCGGCAGGCACTCGATCACCACTTCGTTCAATTCGTGGGTCACGACCACTTCCGCCGCCTTGCCGGCCGGGGAGGTTTCCTCGTTGAGGAAATGCAGCGGCACCGAGGTGCGCAGCGGCTTGTTCTCATCAACTCGCTGGAAGTCCAGGTGCATGATGATCTGTTTGTAGGGATGGCGCTGCATATCGCGCAGCAGCGCCTTTTCCATCTTGCCGTCGATCTCGAGGTTGAGGATCGACGAGTAGAACCACTCGTTCTGACTGGCCAGCCAGGTCTTCTCGTGTTCGAGCTGAAGGTTCTGGGGAGCGGCTTCGCCGCCGTAGATGACGGCCGGAATCAGGCCCGCATGACGCAGGCGGCGGCTCGCACCTTTCCCCTCGTCCTTGCGGCCTGCGGCCTTGATGTTGTGTTCTGCCATTTCAATCTCTCACTTTGCTTGCGAATGAACCGCCTCGCGGCGGTAATGCGACTTCTCCGCGACCAGAGAAGCCG
>JANLSB010000160.1:0-3387 GCA_031362125.1 Lysobacterales bacterium
TGGGAGCGGCGGAAGCCGCGAAGCTTGCACAGTTTTCGACGACGCGCTGCTCGTCAACATGACATTCTGTTGATGGTGTCCAGAATGGTGTGCGATCTCGCATCCGAGAAAGCGCCGGCTTCGCGGCTCCCGCCGCTCCCACAACCTGACTTGCACAAAAACGCTACGCGATGAACTCTCCAGCGCCCAGATCGAGCAACTGCTTCGCGACCAACTGCCCCAGCGCATCGACATCGTCGCCGACCGCTTCGCTGCGGACGGTGCGACCATCGGCGACCGAGCCGACGAGGCCGGCGAGATGCAGCGTATTGTCTTCGCGAAGCCGCGCGAGCGCCGCCACCGGCACCTGACAGCTGCCGTGCAATGCGCGGTTCATCGCGCGCTCGGCTTCCACGCAGCGCCGCGTCGGCGCGTGATTCAAGGCGGCGAACAATTCACGCGTGGCGGCATCGTCGTCGCGGCATTCCACCGCGATCGCGCCCTGCGCCGGCGCCGGCAGCCACGCAGGCGCATCCAGCCGCGCGCGGATGCGCGCATCGAAGCCGAGCCGCTGCAGGCCGGCGCAGGCGAGCAGGATCGCGTCGTAATGGCCGGCGTCAAGTTTGGCGAGCCGCGTATTGACGTTGCCGCGCAGATCGACCAGCTCCAGATCCGGCCGCAGTCCGCGCAATTGCGCCTGCCGCCGCAGCGACGAACTGCCGACCCGAGCGCCGGGCGGCAATGCGGCGATATCGGCGTAAAGATTGCTCACGAAGGCATCGGCGTGATCCGCACGCTCCAGAATCGCCGCCAGCGCGAACGGGCCGTCGAGATCCATCGGCACATCCTTCAGCGAATGCACCGCGCAGTCGGCGTCGCCACGCAGCATGGCGAGCTCGAGTTCCTTGAGGAACAGGCCCTTGCCGCCCACCGCCGACAGCGACCGGTCCAGCACTTCATCGCCGCGGGTGGACATCGGAATCAGCCGCACATCCAGCGATGCATCGATCGCGCGCAGCTGCGCGGCGACATGCTCGGTCTGCCACAGTGCGAGCGGGCTTTTTCGGGTGGCGATTTTCAGGGTGCGCATGGCCGCATTATCGCATGCGTCCCGCATCCGCTCCGATGCATGGCGTCGGGTGGCGCTGAGCGCAGCGAAGCCCACCATTTGACATCACGCATCTCTGACGGTTGTCATGTGAAGCGATCGATTTTGCTGGATGTATGCCGCAATGGACATGCCGCAATGGTGGGCTTCGCTGCGCTCAGCGCCACCCTACAAATGCCTGACCATATCCCGCAAATGCGGCACGCATCGACGACTCACCTCAAGAGGTTTGTCGCCATGCCGCAGTACCGCTTCGATGCGGCCATCCGCGGCGCGGCGAAGTTCCACCAGCTCTTCGCGCGAGACCAGACAATTGCGATGGATGCGGACGAAGTGGTCGGCGAACTCGTGTTCCAGTGATTTGAGCGATTCCTCGATCGGATCCTCGCCACGGGCGTGGTGCACCACCACGTATTTCTCGTCGGCCTGCAGATAACGGATGTCTTCGATCGCGATCAGACGCAGGCTGCCGCGCAGACGCGCGCACAGGTGACCGCGGCGCTTGCCGTTGGCACTGCCGTTGGTGCTGCCGTCGACGGGCGCGGCATCTTCGCGGCGCGGTGCGCGGCCGGCGACGAAAGTACGGGCGCGGTCGAGCGCGACCGCAAGGCGTTCGCGGCGAATCGGTTTGACCAGATAGTCGACGGCGGCGGCATCGAAGGCCGACAGCGCGTGCGCATCGTAGGCGGTGCAGAACACCACCGCAGGACGCGGGTCGAAGGTGGCGAGGTGGCGCGCGGCCTCCAGGCCATCCATGCCCGGCATCGCGATATCCAGCAGCACCACGTCAGGCGTGTGCTCGGCGCAGGCGTCGAGCGCGGCACCGCCATCGCCGGCTTCGGCGACCAGCTGCATGTCGTCATGCTCGGCGAGCAGGGCACGGAGACGCTCGCGAGCCATCGGTTCGTCGTCGGCGATGAGGACTTTCACGTCATTGTGCGACCTGATCCCATGGCCCGATGGTAGCGCTATCCGGCGGCTGCGGTCACCCGGCAGTTTGGACAGTGGCGAAACGCGCTTCGAGCCAGTCGCCGAGGTCGCCCAGTTCTTCGGTGCAGACCTGATGTGCCATCGGGTAGCGGTGCCAATCCACCGCGAAGCCCATGCGCGCCATCAGCGCGGCGCTTTGCTCGCCCCCTGCATAGGGCACCACCGGGTCGTACAGACCATGGGCCATGAACACGGGTTGGCGCTCGGCGCCCGCCCGCAGCGCGGCAGCGGCCTTGCCCGGCGCAGGCATGTAAGTGGACAGTGCGACCAGTCCGGCCAGCGGGATCTTGCGGCGTACGCCTGCGGCAAGGGTGACGGCGCCGCCCTGGGAGAAGCCGGCGAGAATCAATCGTTGCGGCGGAATGCCGCGCGCGGTCTCGCGCTCGATCAGGGCTTCGACCTGTTCGACCGATTCGGCGACGCCGGTTTCGTCGGCACGGTCGACCAGGTCCATGTGCGCGATGTCGTACCAGGCGCGCATGCGCATCCCGCCGTTGATGGTGACCGCACGCACCGGTGCATGCGGGAACACGAAACGCAGCGCGGGCCAGCCCGGACGGATCAGTTCGGGGATGATCGGCGCGAAGCCGTCGCCGCTGTCGCCCAAGCCGTGCAACCAGAGGATGGTCCAGGCCGGATCGGGGCCGGTGGTGCGTTCGACGCCGTCGAGCAGCGGTGATGGGGCGTGGGTATCGGTCATCGCTCTATTCTGGCGGCGACCGCGTGCGGCCGCCAGCGGCGCAGGCCGATGCGGATTGGATTGGGTCGGATCGGATCGGATCGGCATGTTTTTGTCGGCCCGACAGGCCATCACACACAGGCGGCCGCTAGACTGTGCGCCATGCAGACACCCCATTTTCGAGCCACACTGTTGATGTGCGCGCTCTCCTGCGCGTGGCCGCTGTTCGCCGCGCCGCCCGCCAACACCGGCATCGCCGGTGCGCGCGACACCGCGCCGGTCACCGCGACGCCACCGGTTGCAGCGCCAGCACCCGTGGCAGTGCCGGCACCAGCTCGGCCTGCCAAGCCTGCAAAATCTGCGAAACCAGCCAAGGTAGTCCCGCCGCCGCGCCTGCCGGCGCTGAAACCCGGCGAATTCCTGTGGATGCCAGAGCTCTCCCCCGATGGGCCCGTGGTCATGGTGGTGAGCCTGCCCGAGCAGCGGCTGTACGTGTACCGCAACGGCGTGCGCATCGGCGTATCCACGGTCAGCAGCGGCAAACGCGGATTCGAAACCAGGACTGGCGTGTTCCCGATCCTGGAACGGGAGCGCGACCACCACTCCAACCTCTACGACGACGCGCCGATGC
>JANLSB010000782.1:0-2524 GCA_031362125.1 Lysobacterales bacterium
GATTCCCCATAACGACGCCATGATCGCCATCACGCTCCCCGACGGCAGCCGCCGCGAATTCGAATCCCCGCCGACGGTCGGCGATGTCGCCGCTTCCATCGGCCCCGGCCTGGCCAAAGCTGCACTGGCCGGCAAGGTCGACGGCCAACTGGTCGATGCCAGTTATCGCATCGAGCGCGATGCCACGCTCGAAATCGTCACCGACAAACACCCTGATGCGCTGGAGATCCTGCGCCACTCGACCGCGCATCTGCTCGCGCAGGCCGTGCAGCGTCTGTTCCCCGGCGCGCAGGTCACCATCGGTCCGGTGATCGACAACGGCTTCTTTTACGACTTCGCCTACGAACGACCGTTCACGCCGGAAGATCTCCCTGCGATCGAGGCCGAGATGCAGAAGATCGTCAAGGAAGCGCTGCCGGTCGCGCGCAGCGTGAAGTCGCGCGACGACGCGGTCGCCTTTTTCAAGGGCATGGGTGAGGCCTACAAGGCCGAGATCATCGAAAGCATCCCGGCCGACCAGGACCTGTCGCTGTATTCGCAGGGCAGCTTCATCGACCTCTGCCGTGGCCCGCACGTGCCCGGTACCGAGAAACTACGCGCGTTCAAGCTGATGAAGGTTGCCGGCGCCTACTGGCGCGGCGACAGCAACAACCAGATGCTCAGCCGCATCTACGGCACGGCATGGCTGAACGACAAGGACCTGAAGGCCTATCTCACCCAGATCGAAGAGGCCGAGAAGCGCGACCACCGCAAGATCGCCAAGCAGCAGGACCTGTTCCATCTGCAGGAAGAAGGCCCCGGCCTGATCTTCTGGCACCCGAAGGGCTGGGCGATCTGGCAGGTGGTCGAGCAGTACATGCGTCGTGTCTATCGTGACAGCGGCTATCAGGAAGTGCGCTGTCCGCAGATCCTCGACGTGACCCTGTGGCAGAAATCCGGCCATTGGGACAACTACAAGGACAACATGTTCTTCACCGAATCGGAGAAGCGCACCTACGCGCTGAAGCCGATGAATTGCCCGGGCCACGTCCAGGTGTTCAACCAGGGCCTGCACAGCTATCGCGACCTGCCGATCCGCTACGGCGAGTTCGGCGCCTGCCATCGCAACGAACCTTCCGGCGCGCTGCACGGCATCCTGCGCGTGCGCGGCTTCACCCAGGACGACGGCCACGTGTTCTGCACCGAGGGCCAGATCGAGGACGAAGTCCGTGCTTTCCACCAGCAGGCGCTGGCGGTGTACAGCCACTTCGGCTTCACGGCGGCCTCTGAAGGGAATGTCCAGATCAAGATCGCGCTGCGCCCGGAATCCCGCCTCGGCGACGACGCTACCTGGGACAAGGCCGAGGATGCCCTGCGCTCGGCGCTTCGCTCCGCAGGCGTGGAATGGGAGGAGCTGCCGGGCGAGGGCGCCTTCTACGGGCCGAAGATCGAATATCACCTCAAGGATGCCATCGGCCGGACCTGGCAGCTGGGCACGATGCAGGTCGATTTCATGATGCCGGGCCGCCTCGGCGCCGAATACGTGGACGAACACAGCCAGCGTCGCCATCCGGTCATGCTGCATCGCGCCATCGTCGGTTCCATGGAGCGTTTCATCGGCATTCTGATCGAACACCATGCGGGCTATTTCCCGGCCTGGCTGGCCCCGATCCAGGCCGTAGCCATGAATATCACCGATGCGCAGGCCGATTATGTCGATGAAATTCGGAAAACCCTTATGAATCAAGGCCTCCGTGTTGCGGCCGATTTGCGGAACGAGAAAATCGGCTATAAGATTCGCGAGCACACGCTGCAGCGGGTGCCGTACCTGCTCGTCGTGGGAGACCGCGAGAAGGAAAACGGGCTTGTCGCGGTGCGAACGCGAGCCGGGGAGGATCTGGGTTCCATGTCCATCGCCGATTTCGTAGCGCACGTTGCGAACGAACACGCTGCCGCTTGATGTGAATGCCGTTCGGCGCTTCGCCGGACGGTCCGATACCCCTAGGAGATCGAGATATCAGTACCCCCCAGGAAAAGCAGAACCGCAAGAACAACGAGATTCGCGTTCCGCGCGTCCGTGTGATCGGTAGCGACGGCGAGATGATCGGCGTGCTGTCACGCGATGAAGCGCTGGCGAAAGCCGAAGACGAAGGCCTCGACCTTGTGGAGATCCAGCCGAACGCGGATCCGCCGGTCTGTCGCATCATGGACTTCGGCAAGTTCAAGTTCGAGACGCAGAAGAAAGCCGCCGCTGCCAAGAAAAAACAGAAAGTCGTCGAGATCAAGGAAGTCAAATTCCGCCCTGTGACCGACGAAGGTGACTATGCGATCAAGCTGCGCAAGATGCGCGAGTTTCTTGAGGAGGGCGACAAGATCAAGGTCAACATCCGCTTCCGTGGCCGCGAAATGAGCCACATGGAACTCGGGCGTGCGATGGCCAACCGCATCGAGGCCGACCTCGGCGAAGATATCGTGATCGAATCCCGCCCGCGCCTCGAAGGCCGGCAAATGGTGATGATGATCGCGCCGAAGAAGAAATAAGTTT
>JANLSB010000811.1:0-7479 GCA_031362125.1 Lysobacterales bacterium
CCCGCGCGAAAAAATTAGGACGCCCACTATCCAGACAACGCCGAGCTGGACTATCTCTACGACACGCAGGGCCGCGTTGCGGAGATCGGCCTCACCCGCCGCGGCATCGGCCGTCAGGTGCTGCTGCACAGCGCGCTGTACGACCCTTTCGGTCCGGTGTCGCTGTGGACCTACGGCAACGGCCGGGTGATGACCCGCACGTCCAACAAGGCCGGCCAACCCGGGATCGTGCAGGTGAGCGGGAGCGGCGGGCTCAGTGCGGGCTATGCGTTCGATGAGGTCGGCAACCTGAAGACGCGGACCGCGTGATGGGCTTTGCGCCCATCCGGCAATTGGGGTCAGGTTGAGCTCCCGATCGCCCCGACCGCGGACGCAGCAACCTTGGCATCGAACTCGGCCTGGATGCGCGCGCAGTGTTCGCGGCCGCCCTCCGCGATCCGTATCGGTTCGTTGAACGGATGGCCGATGGCGAGCTGGCAGATGAAGTAGGGGTCGCCATCGCTGTCGGTGGTTTCGACCAATACGGCAGAGCCGATCTGCGTTGGCGAGAACTCTCCGTGGACCGCGCGATGCGGGTAGCGCTGCAGGATCGAGATTCTGCCGTTTGCACCGATGCGGACGCGAGTGCAGGGGCGCGAGGCGACGAAGCGCACGGCAATGATCGCGAAGCCCCAGAACGTCGCCAACACTGCGCTTACGAACCAGGTTGATTCGCCGGCAGGAGGGCCATCGCGCCACAGCAGGTAACTCATCACAAGGACACCGCAGACCCACAGGCCCATGAACAGCCACAGCACGGCGGCGACGTTGTTGTGGTAGAGCACCGGCGGCGGCATCGTCGGGTTCCGCATGGTCTGGGCGTAACGATTGTCCACGAATCAAGGCGCCGTCGGCGCGTCCTAGCCAACGCCCAGAAACCGCACGATACTCGCCGCCGCATCGCGTCCTTCCTGCACCGCCGTGACGACCAGATCAGCGCCGCGGACGCCATCGCCGCCGGCGAAGATCTGTGTGTTCGCGGTCTGGTACGGATACACCGGATTCGCGGGATCGATGCGCAGCGGGTGGTGCGGCGGCGGTGCGGGACAGACTTTTACCCGGCCATCGTCGTGCAGCGCGATGCCGTGCGCAGCGAGCCATGCCGGCGGGTCGGGTTGGAAGCCGAAGGCGATGATGACGATATCGGCGTCGAGTTCGGTTTCGCTGCCGGGCACCTGCTCGGGGCGACAACGGCCGCGTGCATCGGGTTCGCCCAATCGCGTTTCAGCGACGCGCACGGCGCGGACATTGCCATCGCCGTCGTCGAGCAATTCAAGCGGCGCGCGCTGGAACAGGAACTGCACGCCTTCCTCGCGTGCGTTCGCCACCTCGCGCGCGGAGCCGGGCATGCTGGCTTCGTCGCGGCGGTACACGCAGCTCACCTGCGCCGCGCCGAGGCGCACCGCGCTGCGTACGCAGTCCATGCCGGTGTCGCCGCCGCCGAGCACGACCACGCGCTTGCCGTGCAGATCGGGCAGCTGCACCTGATCTTCCCAGCCTGCGATCGGCCTGCTTTGATTGTTTTCGGTGCCGACCACGATGCGGCCGTTCTGCACGAGAAAAGGCAGCGCGGGCAATACGTGCTTCAGATCCTGTCCGGGCAGGCCGCCGTCGGTGTAGCGATAGCTGCCGAGGCCGAGGAACACCGCGTCGAACTCGGCGATCAGCGTGTCCATCGTGACATCGCGACCGATCTCCACGCCGAGGCGGAATTCCACACCCATGCCTTCGAGCACCGTGCGTCGCGTCGCGATCACCGATTTGTCGAGTTTGAAACTGGGGATGCCGAATTGCAGCAGGCCGCCGATCTGTTCGTAGCGATCGAAGACAACGGCCTGTATGCCTGCACGCGCGAGTTTGTCCGCGCAGGCGAGTCCGGCAGGCCCGGCGCCGACGATGGCGACGCGCTTGCCGGTGGGCTGCGCGGTGGAGAGGTCGGGCGTCCAGCCTTCGGCCAGCGCCTTGTCGACGATGTATTTCTCGACCGCGCCGATGGTGACCGCGCCAAAGCCGTCGTTGAGCGTGCACGACCCTTCGCAGAGACGATCCTGCGGACACACGCGACCGCAGATCTCGGGCAGCGGATTGGTTTCGTGGCAGAGAGCAGCCGCTTCGTGTATGCGCCCTTCGCGCGCGAGTTCAAGCCACTGCGGGATGTAGTTGTGCAGCGGGCAGCCCCAACTGCAGTAGGGATTGCCGCAGTCCAGACAGCGCGAGGCCTGCTTCTTCGCTTCGGCTTCCTCGAAGCGGCCGTACAGCTCGTGCCAGTCGCCCTGCTGGCGCAGTTCCAGCGACACGCGTTCCGGCATCTGTCGCTGCGACTGCAGAAAGGCCTGTGGAGTTTTCTTGCTCATGCTTCACCCGCTTCGACGCGGCGGCCTTTCTCGAGAAAAGCCCCCTTGGTAAGGGGGCGCGCCGAAGGCGCGGGGATCGGAGATGCGAAGTGGGGCCCGAGATTCGCGGAGCGAATCTTGGGACGGCCCGTGCGGAGCGCGGGCTGTGCGCGCGCCGAAGGCGTGGGGATTGGAGGTTCAGAGCGGGGTCCGAGATTCGCGCAGAGAATCTTGGGATGAGTGTTTCGTGCGGAGCGCGAAATACTCATGCCGCGCGCCTCAAGGTCTCACCCAGCGTCTCGATGCTCACCGCCTTCGGTTTCACCAGCCAGAACTTGCCGAGGTGATCGCGGAAATTGTCGATGATGCCCTGCGCGTACACGCTGCCGGTAAAGCGGACGTGGGTTTCGAGCAGATCGAGCAGATGCGAGCGGTGATGTTCGAAACCTTCGCTGTTGATGCGCAGGATATCGATCAGTTCGTGGTTGTAGCGATCGACGAAATCGCGGTCGCGGTCGAGCACATAGGCCATGCCACCGGTGAATCCAGCGCCGAAGTTCAGGCCGGTGCGGCCGAGCACCGCGACCACGCCGCCGGTCATGTATTCGCAGCAGTGATCGCCCGCGCCTTCGACGACCGCGAGCGCGCCGGAATTGCGCACTGCGAAGCGTTCGCCGGCGCGGCCTGCGGCGTACAGCTCGCCGCCGGTGGCGCCGTAGAGGCAGGTGTTGCCGAGGATCGGCGACTCGTGCGCGTTGTAGCGCGCAGCGCGCGGCGGACGGATCACGATCCGGCCGTCGGCCATGCCCTTGCCGACGTAATCGTTGGCCTCGCCTTCGAGCTCCAGCAGCAGACCGCCGGCGAGGAATGCGCCGAAGCTCTGTCCGGCGCTGCCGTCGAAATGCAGCGCAATGGGTTTGTCGTGCATGCCGTGGTTGCCGTGCAGGCGCGCGATGCGCCCGGAGAGGCGCGCGCCGATGCTGCGGTCGGTATTGTGGATGTCATAACGCAGCGGCGTGTCGAACGCCTGGTTGCCGCGTTTGTGCGTGATGGCATCGGCCAGATCATGCTCCAACTGCGCAGCGAGGCCGGTCGGCGCAGGCTGCACCGCGCGTACGCCGCAGTGTCCGCCCGCAGTGAGGCCTTCCTGCGCCAGCAGCGGCGACAGATCGAGCAGGCGATGCACCGGCAGCGTGCCCTCGGTCTGATGCAGCAGATCGGTGCGACCGACGATTTCCTCGATCGAACGCGCGCCGAGTTGCGCCAGGTAACCGCGCACTTCTTCGGCGAGACCGCGAAAGAAATTCTCGACGCGCTCGGGCAGGCCGGTGAAGTGATCGGCGCGCAGCTTGTCGTCCTGGGTGGCGACGCCGGTGGCGCAGTTGTTGAGATGGCAGATACGCAGATACTTGCAGCCCAGCGCGATCATCGGCGCGGTGCCGAAACCGAAGGTCTCGGCGCCGAGCAGCGCTGCCTTGATCACGTCGAGGCCGGTCTTCATGCCGCCGTCGGCCTGCACGATCACGCGGTCGCGCAGGCCGTTCGCGATCAAGGATTGCCGCGCTTCCGACAGCCCGAGTTCCCATGGGGTGCCCGCATAGCGGATCGACGAGATCGGGCTGGCGCCGGTGCCGCCGTCGTGGCCGGAAATGGTGATGAGATCGGCGCCGGCTTTCGCTACACCGCTGGCGATGGTGCCGACGCCCGCATGCGCGACCAGCTTCACCGAGATCAGTGCCTCGGGATTGACCTGGCGCAGATCGAAGATCAGCTGGGCGAGATCTTCGATCGAATAGATGTCGTGGTGAGGGGGCGGCGAAATCAGACCGATGCCGGGCCGCGCATAGCGCAGACGGGCGATCAGCTCGTTGACCTTGTGCCCCGGCAGCTGGCCGCCTTCGCCGGGCTTGGCGCCCTGCGCGACCTTGATCTGCAGCACTTCGGCGTTGACCAGATACTCGGGCGTCACGCCGAAGCGGCCGGACGCGACCTGTTTGATCTTCGAGACCTTGCCGGTGCCGTAGCGCAGCGGATCTTCGCCGCCTTCGCCGGAATTGCTGCGACCGCCAAGGCGATTCATCGCGATCGCCAGCGCTTCGTGCGCCTCCGGCGAGAGTGCGCCGAGGCTCATCGCGGCGGTGTCGAAGCGTTTGAAGATCGCTTCGACCGGCTCCACTTGATCGAGCGGAATGGCGGTAATCTTCGAGGTGTCGAACGCGAGCAGATCGCGCAGCGCCGCCGGCGGACGCGAATTCACCGCGTCGGCGTAGGCGTTCCAGTCCTCGCGCAGGCCGCTGCGCACCGCGCGCTGCAGGGTGATGACCACGTCGGGGTTGTACTGGTGGTACTCGCCGTTCGGCGTGTACTGCAGCAGGCCGCCGATGTCCGGCAGTACGTTGTTGTCCCAGGCGCGCACGGCAATGCGCGCGGTTTCTTCCTGCAGCGATTCGAACGTGGCGCCGCCGATCCGTGAAGGCGTACCGGTGAAGCACAGATCGACGACTTCCCGATCCAGGCCGACGATCTCGAACAGCTGCCCGCCGCGATAGCTGCCAATGGTGGCGATGCCCATCTTCGAGATGATCTTGAGCAGACCTTTCTTGATGCCGCGCCGATAACTGCGACCGATCTGCGCGACTTCGCCGTGCTTGGTCTTGAGGATGCCGCGCTCGCCGAGATCGTGCAGCGTCTGATACGCGAGATACGGATAGATCGCGGTGGCGCCGTAGCCGAGCAGGCAGGCGAAATGATGCGGATCGCGCGCGGTGCCGGTCTCGACGATGAGATTCGAGCCGCAGCGCAGACCGATGCGCACCAGATGCTGATGCACCGCGCCGGTCGCGAGTAATGCGTGCACCAGCAGGTGATCGCGACGCGGGCGGCGGTCGGTGAGGATCAGCAGTTTGACGCCGGCGCGGGCGGCGGATTCGGCGTCGGCGCACAAGCGCACCAGCGCTGCGCGCAGACCATCCTCGGCGCTGAAATTCAGATCGAGATAACGATGCGAATCGCGGAACGCGGGCAAGGTCAGCAGCTGACGCTGTTTGCGCTGCGACAGCACCGGCGAGTTCAGCATCACGTGCTGCACCTGCGCGGGGCCATCGACGAACAGATTGCCTTCCTCGCCGACCTGTGTGGCCAGCGACATCACGCAGTCTTCGCGCAAAGAATCGATCGGCGGATTGGTGACCTGCGCGAACGCCTGGCGGAAGCGGTCGTAAAGCGGCCGGATGTGGCCCGACAGCGCCGCCATCGGCACGTCGTCGCCCATCGAACCGACGGCTTCCTGCTCGGTTTCTGCCAAGGGGCGCAGGATCTGTTCGCGCTCCTCGCGGGTGAGCTGGAAGAGCTTCTGGAAACCGCTGAGCGTGCTCGCGTCGAACGGCGCTGCGGTGAGATTCGGGTCGACCAGCTCGGTGTGCAGGTAGGTCATGCCCTGCTTGAGCCACTGTTTGTACGGCGCACGCGCGCGGTTGATGCCGTCGATCGCTTCGGAATCGAGCAGCCTGCCGGTTTCGAGATCGGCGGCGATCATCTGCCCGGGGCCGAGTTTGCCCTTGGCGAGAATGTGCGCGGTCTCGACATCCCATACGCCGGCCTCGGAGGCGATCATGAACACGCGGTCGTCGCTCAGTTGCCAGCGCGCGGGGCGCAGGCCGTTGCGGTCGACGGTGCAGACGGCGTAACGGCCGTCGAAGGCGACGATGCCGGCGGGGCCGTCCCACGGTTCGCTGTTGATCGCGTAGTACTCGTAGAACGCGAGCAGATCGGCGTCCTTGTATTCCAGCGACTGGGTTGCCGGTGGAATCAGAATGCGCAGTGCCTTGAGCAGATCCATGCCGCCGGCCTGCAGCAGCTCGAGCATCGAGTCGAGACTCTGCGAATCGGAGCCGTCCATCTCTATCACTGGATCGAATTCGGCGGGATTCAGCGCGTCGGTGCGCCACACGTGCGCGCGCGCCTGCGCCCAGATGCGGTTGCCGGCGATGGTGTTGATCTCGCCGTTGTGCGCCAGCAGCCGGAAGGGCTGCGCCAGCGGCCAGCGCGGGCTGGTGTTGGTGGAGAAACGTTGATGGAACACCACCGCGCTGCTCGCCAGTTCCGGGCGCTGCAGGTCCGGGTAGAGCTGCGGCAGATATTGCGGCAGCACCATACCCTTATAGCCGATGCTACTGGCCGAGAGGCTCACCACATGCAGTCCGGGCACGTCGCGGAGGCGCTGTTCGGCGCGGCGGCGCGCGAGATAGAGCGCATGCGCGAACGCCTGGCGGGTCATCCGTGCGCCTTCGACATCGAGGACCGGTACCACGAACAACTGCTTGATCGCCGGCATCGTCGCCTTCGCCAATTCGCCGCAGACCGAGGCATCGGTCGGCACCTTGCGCCAGCCGGAGACGGCAAGCCCGACTTCGCGCAGCGCCAGCGAGAAGATGCTGTGCACGCGCGCGCTGGCGTCGTCGCCGTGCGGCATGAATACGATGCCAGAGGCGTAGCGCTGGCCGAGCGCGATGCCGGACTCGGCCGCAAGCGCACGCAGGAACGCATCGGGCGTTTTCAGCAATAAACCGCAGCCGTCGCCGGAAAGGCCGTCGGCGGCGATGCCGCCGCGATGCGCCATGCGCGCCAGCGCGTCCAGCGACTGCTTCACCAGCGCGGCGCTGGGTTTGTCGTCGAGTTGGGCGATCAGCCCGAAACCGCAGGCATCGCGCTCGTCGCGCGGATCGTGGAGGCCGGTGACGCGGCGTTGATCGCTTTCCATCGGAAGAGCTCCGGGAGCAAACATGGGGCGACAGTCGATCCCGCGGGCCGTGAGGTCCGCGTACTCCCTGTCGCTGGATGACCCGACTAAAGCACAAATGTTGCACTGCGACAACCGGGTAGGGGGCCGGGGCGTCACGCTTCCGTCCCAGGCCGGCGGCCGGCGGGCGGCGGGCGGCGGGCGGCGGGCGGCGGGCGGCGGGCGGAGCCGGGTTAGACTGCCCGCTTCGTTCGTCGATCCCTCCCCGCCCCGTGAACAGCCCTATCGTCGGCGCCAAGCGTCAGGCCGCGCTCATCTTCATTGTCATCACCGTGTTGATCGACGTGCTGGCGTTCGGCGTGATCATCC
>JANLSB010000815.1:0-5120 GCA_031362125.1 Lysobacterales bacterium
CTATAGGACAGCTCAATCCAGATCTTCTCGACCTGCAGCCCGAGCAGTTCGATCTTGGCGACATCCGGCACCCGCTGCAGCTCAAGCTCCAGACGTTCGGCGTAATCCTTCAACAGCGCGTAATCGAAACCCTGGCCGGAAATGGCGTAGATGTTGCCGTAGGTGTCGCCGAACTCATCGTTGTAGAACGGGCCGACGATGCCTTGCGGCAAGGTGTTGCGGATGTCGCCGACCTTCTTGCGTACCTGATACCAGAGCTCGGGCAGATGCGTGCTCTGCAGGGAATCGCGGGCGATGAACAGCACCTGGGATTCGCCCGGACGGGAATACGACAGCACTTCCTCGTAGCCGCCGGTCTCCATCACCTTCTTTTCGATCCGGTCGGTGACCTCGCGCGCCACTTCTTCGGCGGTGGCGCCTGGCCACATCGTCCGCACCACCATCACCTTGAAGGTGAACGGCGGATCTTCCGATTGCCCCAGATGGCGATACGACCAGGCGCCGACGATCGCCAGCACCAGCATCGTGTAGAGCACCAGCGAACGGTTCGCCAGCGCCCATTCGGAAAGATTGAATCTGCGCATGGTCAGCTCAGCTCGACGATGCAACGTGAGATCGCCCGTTTGGTCTCATCCGATCCTTTTCCCGCAAGCGGAAGAGAGGGCGCGATCGCCATGGGGGACGTGCTTCGAAAACCTGATGCATCTGCGTTCATATCGATGCCTTCGGTCAGTTCGGTTTTATGGGGCGATTGCTGCGGTCGACCGGCAGCACCGCCTGGCCTTCGTGCAGCAGATGACCGCCGGCGGCAACGACCCAATCGGTCGGCTTCAGCCCCGACAGCACCGCAACGCCGTCGGCAGCGTAAGAACCGATGCGCACCGGTACGCGCCGGGCCTTCGGCGTTTTCGGCTCGACGATCCAGACCGCAGTCTCGCCCTTGTCGCCACGCTGCAACGCCGACAAAGGCAGCCGCATCGCGGCGCTGGACTGTGCGGCGGGTATATAGACGCGGGCGCTCTGGCCCAGATCGGTGCGTTGCGACGGGCCGGGATCGAAGGTCGCGCGGGCGGCATAAGTCCGGGCCTGCGCATCAGCCGCAGGGGCGATTTCTCGGATGCGGCCTGTCATCCGCTGTCCCTGTGCGCTCCACAGTTCGATCACCACCGGCTGGCCGACAACGACATCACGAATCGCCGCCTCGGGCAGGGCGAACGCGACCTCGCGCCCACCATCCACCGCCAGCGCAAACACGCTCTGCCCGGCGGAAACGACTTGCCCGGCTTCGATCATCCGGCTGGCGATCGCGCCGTCCTGCGACGCGCGCAACTGACTGTAGCCGGCCTGATTGCGGGACAGATCCACTTGGGCGCGGGCCGCGCGGACCTGCGCTTCGGCGGCCCGAAGCGTCGCAGTCTGCTGATCGAGGCTGGAACGGCTGACGAGTTGATCCTTCGCGAGACTGGCGACACGTGCATAGTCGGCACGCGCACGCACCAGTTGGGCTTCGGCTGAAGTGAGCTGAGCCTGCAACGACTCGACCTGCAGCCGCAGATCGCCCGGATCCAGTTCGGCGAGCAGATCGCCCCGGCGGACGCGGTCGCCGACATCCACCAGCCGGCGGACCAGCTTGCCGCCGACCCGGAACGACAGCGCGGTTTCCTCGCGGGCGCGGACTTCTCCGGGATAGGCGGTCAGGCCATCTGCAACGGGGTCGGGCGCGGCGTCCGCCCGCACCACGAGCACCGGACGCGGCGGTTGCGCCGCCTGTTCGCGATTGCTGCAGGCGACCAGAGCAGCCACCATCACGATCACGGTGGTCGGAATGATTCCAATAGCCTTGGACATATTGCTAGCACCTGCTCTTGAACGCATTGTCATGGCCACATCGCGCGATCCGGGGATGTCTTATTGAGATGTCCGGAGAGGCAATTCTGAGAGACCCGAAAATTAATGAACTAATCGGTATCGTATAAATAACATACTATTTGGTCTAGTATTGCAAGCATGACCGTTCAGCCCTCCCTCCCTGCTGTGCCGGAAGCCGTCAAACCGGCGGGACCCGGACGTCCCAAGGACCTTGGCAAACGCGCCTCGATCCTGGACGTGGCCAAGCGGCTGTTCACCCAGAATGGCTTCGACGGCGCGAGCATGGATCAGATCGCGACCGAGGCCGGCGTCTCGAAGCTCACCGTCTACAGTCATTTCGGCGACAAAGAGTCCCTCTTCAGCGCGGCGATCCGTGCCAAATGCGAGGAACAGCTTCCATCAGCACTGTTTCTCCAGGGACTCGAAGGCGATCTCCGCGAACAGCTCATCGCGATCGCGCGTGCTTTTTTCACCCTGGTGACGAGCCAGGAGTCGATCGCGATGCATCGCATGATGATGCTGCCCGGTACCGGCGACACCCACGTCCGTGAGCTCTTTTGGCAGGCGGGGCCACAGTTGGTCAAGGATGCGTTCGGCGAATTCCTGCGCACGCGGGAATTGCGGGGGGAGCTGCAGGTGCCTGAAATCGAGCGTGCCGCCTCCCAATTCTTCTGCCTGCTGAAGGGAGAGATGCACATGCAGATGCTGTGCGGCATGTGCTCCAAGCCTGCACCAGAAGACACCGACAGACACATCGCCGCGACCGTGGACCTGTTTCTGCACGCCTACGGCACGGGCCCAACAGGGTTGGAGCGCGCCGTATGAACCCCGGTGCCGACGCTTGGGCAGCCATGGCGCTGCCCGTGACCAGGGTCCCGGTGACTTCCGGCACTCAGCCGAAGGCCTGCATTGCGGCGATCCTGCGCACAGCAATCGCAACCTGTTCCCGTAAACTTCCACAACCCTCCACTCTCCAGTACGCGCCGTTGCAAGAGACATCAGCATGACGATCGATTACGCCAAAGCCCGTGAAACCATGGTTGAACAGCAGGTTCGTCCCTGGGAGGTGTTCGAACCTCGCGTGCTCGAAACGCTGGCGCGGCTGCCGCGCGAGCGTTTCGTGGTGGAGGCGCATCGCGCGCTGGCCTATTCCGACCTGGCGCTGCCGATCGGCCACGGCCAATTGATGATGAAGCCGGTGCTCGAAGGCCGCGTGCTTCAGTCCTTGTCGATCAACGCTGGCGAAGACGTGCTCGAGATCGGCACCGGCAGCGGCTATCTTTCTGCCTGCCTCGGCAGTCTGGCGCGCGATGTCGTCAGTCTCGAATTGCATGCGGATCTCGCACAGGCCGCACGCGACCGCCTTCAGGCGCAAGGGATCGGCAACGTCCGCGTCGACAACGTCGATGCGTTCGGCTGGAAAAGCGACCGCCGCTTCGATGCGATCTGCGTCGGTGGTGCGGTTGCAAGCGTGCCGTCGCACTGGCTGCAATGGTTGCGCCCGGGCGGCCGCATGTTCGTCGTCCGCGGCCATGCACCGGCGATGGAAGCCGCGCTTGTACGTCATCTCGACAACGCCGCCGGCAGCGCGGTCGAATCGCTGTTCGAAACCGAATTGCCCTATCTGGTCGGCGCTACTCCCATCCCCCAATTCCATCTGTAACACGCCCCATCTGTAGCACGCCCCATCTGCAGCTCGCCCGGCCGGCGCTCGCGCCCCGCAAGCGGAATATCCAGACAAAAGAAGGATGCCCATGACTCGCCACCCCATCGCTCTCGCCCTCGCTGTACTCCTGTTGCCGCTCAGCGCCCGGGCCGAAGACCTGGTGCAATCCTACGAACTCGCGCGCAACAGCGATCCGCAGTTCTCAGCTGCGGAATCCAGCCGCTTGATATCGCGTGAAGGTGCGGCCCAGGCGCGTGCCGCGCTGCTGCCGCAACTCAACGGCAGCGGGTCGTACACGCGCTCCCGCAGTGAATCCAGCGGCTCCCAGGTGTTCGCCGGATCGGTCGTCACCAGCGATTCCGGAAGCGACTCCACCTCCAAGCAACTCGGTGTCAACCTCCAGCAGATGGTCTACGACCACAGCAATATCACCCGATTGCGCAGCCAGAGCGCATTGGCCGAAGCGGGAAACTTCCAGCTCGAATCGGCAAGCGATTCGCTGATCACCCGTACATCGGCGGCTTATTTCAACGTGCTTGTGGCGATGGAAACCCTTTCGGCTGCGGAAGCGCAGGAAACCGCTCTGAAGAAGCAGTTCGATTTCGCCGACAAACGGCTGGAAGTCGGTCTCGCGCCGATCACCGACGTGCATGAAGCGCGCGCCCAGTACGATCGCGCCCGCGCCAACACGATCGTCACCCGCAACTCGCTGGAAGACACCTACCGCGCTCTGGAAGAGATCGTCGGCAGCGATCTGCGAAATCTCAAGGCGTTACCGCAGGACTTTCAGCCGGCATTGCCTTCGGAGCTGGATGTCGAGGGTTGGGTGCAGACCGCGATCGACAGCAATCCGGCGCTGAAAGCGAAGGAACTGCAGCTCAAGTCGGCTGAAGTGAATGTTGAGACCGCCCGCGCAGGCCATCTCCCCACGCTTTACCTGAACGGCAGTTACGGTCGCAACACCAGCGATGGCTCGCAGACCAACAACAATACCAACGCGGAGACCGATTTCGACAGCAAGGGTAATTCGCGCAGCATCGGCCTGACCCTCTCAGTACCGATCTTTTCCGGCGGCGCAACCCAGTCCGGGGTCCGCCAGGCGCTTGCTCAGCGGGATGTCACCGCCGACGAATACGAGCAGCAAAAGCGCGCGCTTGTACGCAACACCCGTAACGCCTACAAGACCCTGGTCGCCGGCATCAGCGAAGTGGAAGCGCGCAAGGCGGCGGTATTCTCTGCACGGAGCGCCTACGATGCCTCCCAAGTTGGCCTCGAAGTGGGCACGCGCACGGTATTGGACGTGCTCAACAACCAACAGACCCTGTTCAACGCCGAGCGCGAATATGCACTCTCGCGTTACAACTTCCTGCAGAACCGCCTGCTGTTGGAACAGTCCGCCGGTACGCTCGACATCGATGATCTGCAGGACGTCAACCGACTGCTCACGGTCGAAGCGATATCGAAAACCACGCCGTAACGCTGCCGAAAAGCCGGCATCCGGAACTTGAAAGCCCCTCGGGTTACCCGAGGGGCTTTTTCAATGGGATCGGATCGTTGGAACAACCAGCGCTTCGCGCGAACAACT
>JANLSB010000834.1:0-5712 GCA_031362125.1 Lysobacterales bacterium
GAGACGAAGTTCCACCACATGTGGCGCGGGCCGTCGAGCGGCTCGCCGCCGAGCAGCATGGCCTTGATCGGCGTCTTCGCGCGGAGGCGATGGCGGACGCCGTCATCGAGCACCACCAGATGCATGGCGGGAATGTCGACGCCATCCAGCTGTGCGCCGCCTTCCAGCAGATACAGCGCGCGTTCGCGATGGGCGCTGTCGAGTTCGATTTCCGCGTCCGCGTCGAGGTCGATGGCGACATACAGGGTATCGACGAAGACGCGCACCGGCGACTCCTCGCCATAGCCACGGCCGGCAACCATGCGCAGCAGCGCGCCGGGCCTTTCGACCTTCGGCAGCGCATCCGCCGCATGGTGGTGAAAGGCCGGAACGGCCTCTTCGTCGGATTTCGGCAGCGCCACCCAAGTCTGCAGCCCATGCAGCGGCTGCCCGTTGGCCCGGACCGCAGCCGGGGTGCGTTCGGAATGCGCGATGCCACGTCCGGCGGTCATCCAATTCACATCGCCGGCACTGATGTCCTGGATCGTGCCGAGGGTGTCGCGGTGACTGATGGTGCCGGCCCACAGAAAGGTGACCGTGGCCAGACCGATGTGCGGGTGCGGACGGACATCGATGCCCAGCCCCGGCGCGAATACCGCCGGACCCATGTGGTCGACGAACACGAACGGGCCAACGCTGCGGGCCTGGATCGACGGCACGGCGCGGCGGACTTCGAAGCCGCCGAGGTCGTGGACCCGGGGCGCGACGACGGTAGTCATGGAGGTCTCCTGCTGCGCGGGAACGCAGGGTGGCACGGGTTTCGCCCGCCGACGAGCGCATGCCGGCAACGATGTGTGTCGGACGAGCGCCTATAATCACGGCCGAGTACCCACCGGCCCGGCCATGACCTCTCCCGTCTCCGAATTGATCGACCTGCTGTCGCTGGAGCGGCTGGAAAACAATCTGTTCCGCGGTCAGAGCCGCGACATCGGCACGAAATATGTGTTCGGTGGGCAGGTGTTGGGACAGGCGCTGTCGGCGGCGCAGGCGACGCTGGATTCGGCGGACCCGGACAAGGGGCCGCGCGCCGCGCATTCGCTGCATGCGTATTTTCTGCGGGCCGGCGATATTGAAGCGCCGATCGTCTATGACGTGGACCGCACCCGCGACGGCGGCAGTTTCTCGGTGCGCCGGGTGACCGCGATCCAGCACGGGCAGCCGATCTTCGTGTGCGCGGCGTCGTTCCAGATCGTCGAGCCCGGACCCGAGCATCAGATCTCGATGCCGGAAGTGCCCAAGCCCGAGGACGTGGAGCCGACACCGAAGCTGACCCCTGAAAAACTCGCGCTGTTGCCGAGCAAGGTGCAGCGCTGGCTGAACCGGATGGGGCCGTTCGAGTTCCGTCCGATCTATCCGCGCGACGAGCTGAGCCCTCCGAAGCGCCCACCGTTCCAGCAGGTCTGGTTCAAGCTGAGCGAGCCGGTGGGAGACGCGCCGGAGCTGCATCGCGCGCTGCTGGCGTACGCCTCGGATTTCCATCTGCTGGGCACCACGACCTTTCCGCACGGCATCAGCTACTACCAGCCGAACGTACAGATGGCCTCGCTAGATCACGCACTGTGGTTCCATCGCCCGTTCCGCGCCGACGACTGGCTGCTGTATTCGATCGACAGCCCCAGCGCACAGGGTGCGCGGGGTCTGGCACGCGGGCAGATTTTTGATCGTCAGGGCCATCTCGTGGCCAGTACCACACAGGAAGGCATGATCCGCGTGCTGGATGTCGCGACTGTCGACGCGAAGGCATCGGGGCACTGACCGATGCGCAAGATCTTCACCAGCCCGCGTCTGGAAAACGTCGAGCGCGTCGCCGAGTTGCTGCTGAAAGAAGGCGTGGAAGCACGCATCACCAACGGCCGATCGTACAAGGGCGGTACACGCAGTCGCTTCAAGTATCGCGACGACGCGCGCAGCGAGCCGGATCCGGCGGTCTGGATCGTGAAACCGGACGACCAGACGAAAGCACGCGAACTGATGCGGGCCGCCGGCCTGCTGGATTCCAGGCGCTCGCCGACCAGTTATCTCTCGACGGATACTCTGGTGAGCGTGCGCGATTCCGATATCGAAAACACGACGAAGCGACGGGTACTGCTGGTCAAGGTGGCGCTGCTGATCGGCATTCTGTTCGCAGTCGGCATCGGTCTGCTGGCCTTGCGGAAGCCTGCACCTGCAGTGACACCTGAAGTGACACCCACAGCGACACCTGCGGTGGCCCTGCCGGATTCCGCGATCGCGGGGATGGAACCGCCCGCAGCCGCAACGATCAGCGACAGCTTCGGAACCGCCTATCGGGCGGATGTACCCAGCGCGCTGGCGTCGATGCTGCTGCAGGCGGAGCTGAACGCGCACGAGGCGGCTGAAATTTGTCTTTCGGTGGAGGGTGCGGTCACACCGGAGAGGGTTCTTGTGCAGCTGCAGGCTGCCGACCGTGGGCGCATCCGCTCGCAGGCCGCATGCGCGGCGGCGGCGGACACCAAGGACGTCGTGTCGGTTGACATCGTGTCGGTGGACGTACGCGAATACCGTACCGACGGCTCCGGTACCGGCACGGTGCAGGTGGCGATCGCCGACCGCGGAAAGGATGGCAAACCGCGGGTGGACATCAGAACACTTGAGGTCGAGCGCGACGGGCTGCAGTGGGAAGTGAAGCGGGTCGTGCCGTAACCGCAAGACGCGGCCCGATCATCGCTGACGGGCGGCGCTCATCGTGTTTTGCCATCTGATTTCCGCCGGATTACTTCTGCTGCGGCTGTGCACCGCGCTCGCCGCGGTGTGCCTTGCGATACGCAGCCATTTCTTCGCGGGTCAGGAAGCCGTCGTTGTCGGCATCGATCGCGGCGAAGTTCTGCATCGCGCGCTGCTTGCCGACGAGTTCGCCGCGGCTGAAGCGGCCGTCCTTGTCGGCGTCGATCTGGGCCATGCGCTCGCCGCGCTGGCCGCCCTGCCCTCCATGTTTCGGACGTTCTTCGGCGGTGATGCGCCCGTCCTTGTTGGCGTCGAGTCTGTCGAAGTGCTCGGCCATCTTCGGATTGGCGGCGGCTTCGCTGCGATCGATGACGCCGTCGCCGTTGGTGTCGATCTTGGCGTGGCGGGTGGGCTTGCTGGCAGCGGGCTGGGTGGCCTGCGTGGCCTGTGCGAAGGTCACGGGGGCGGTGGCGGCGATGGCGAGACCGAGTGCGAACATGGCGATGGCTTTCATGGGCTGTCCTCGTGGATTGGGCGGGCCGGCGGACCGGTATGGATCTGTCAACGCGTGCGGGCCATCGGGGTTGACCGGCCATGTCACATTCGTTGCGCGGCGCCGTCTTGATGCTGTGACCAGACCGGTTACGCTTCGTCAATGAGCCCCCTAATGAACAACCCAACACCGCCATCGTTACCTATCGGCTATTTCGTGGTCGGGGCAGCAGTGTTTGTGGTCATCTTCACCAATGGGCTATTTCAGGCCCTCGCAGCGACCGGAATCGCCGTCATCATGGGGTTCTTCGCCTACGGCGGTTTGGCGCGAACACGTGCCGCCGCGCGCTCCCTCGCCCGCATCGTCATCGGCGAGTGAACCCACGCACATGAACACCGCCGCCATCACCATCGATGCCCTCATCCAGCAGGAATTACTGGCCGCCCGCAGCGGCGACCACGGCGCCTACGGCCGGATCGTCGCCGCCTGCCAGAACACCGTCACCGCGGTGGCGCTGGCGATCACCCGCGATGTGGCGACCAGCGAGGACATCGCCCAGGAAGCCTTCCTCAGCGCCTGGCAGCATCTCGAAAAGCTGCACAGCCCGGACAGCTTCCTGCCGTGGCTGCGCCAGATCACCCGCAATCTCGCCCGCGACCATCTGCACAAGTATCGTCACCAACCGCTGGACGGCCCGAACGCCGAACTGGTGATGGCACTGGCCGCAGACCCCGGCCCGCAGCCGATGCAGCGGCTGCTGGAAGGCGAACGCGAAATGACCGCCGCCGAATTGATCGCAGCGCTGCCGGAGGAGAGCCGCGAGACCTTGCTGCTGTTCTATCGCGAGGGTCAAAGTTCGCAGCAGGTGGCGGCCTTGCTCGGCACCACCGACGCCGCCGTGCGCAAACGGCTTTCTCGAGCCCGCCAACTGGTGCGCGACGACATGCTGAAACGCTTCGGCGAATTCGCACACAGCTCTGCGCCGTCGGCGGCCTTCGCAATGGGTGTGACCAGCGTGATCGCCACGGTCGGCAAATCGGCCGCTGCGGCGAGCGTCTCGACCACTGGGGTGGCTGCCGCGGGCGCTGCCACCATCGGTACGAGCATCCTGGGCAAAGGTGCGTTCGGCATTGCCAGTCTCAGCGGCTTCGTTGCGATCAATTTGCTGATAAGCGTGATTTACGCGCATTTCCAGCGCAAGCATCTGCACGGATTCGCCGACACGCTCGAAGAACGGGCTGCGATCGATCACAGCTTCCGCACGTATTTTCATCTGTCCATCTGGCCGGGGCTTATCGCTTTCGTGGTCGCTGGATTCGTTCCCGGATTGAACTGGACGCTGGCAGCCTCGCTGCTGGTCGCAATTGCTTTCAGTTACGCAACGCTGGTCACGATCCGAGGCACGATGAAACCCATGCTGCTGCGCGATGCCGTGCGCGATCCCAAGGGTGCGCGGAAGCGGCGCTTTTCCTACGAATGCAATTTCGGCATCGTGGTCAATGCGTTCGTTTGGATCGCGTATCCGCTCGCCATGGCGCTCATCTACAAACTCTGCCATGAGGACGTGTTCTCGGCGAAGTACCTCGCGGCGCAGGCGGAAGCCGGGCTTGAACTCTCGATCCAGATCGGCAAGTTCTTCGCCGATCTGTCGAAACCGTAGCACCGGGAATCGGGACGACCCGGTTCCTGTCACATTCGCCGTCCGCCCTCGTCCTTGTGCTGTCACCAGACCGGTTTCCCTTCCTGCATGAGCACCCCCTTCGCCATCGATGCCCTGATCCAACACGAGCTGCCGGCCGCCCGCAGCGGCGACCACGGCGCTTACGGCCGGATTGTCGCCGCCTGCCAGAACACCGTCACCGCGGTGGCGCTGGCGATCACCCGCGATGTGGCGATCAGCGAGGACATCGCCCAGGAAGCTTTTCTCAACGCCTGGCAGCACCTGGAACGGTTGCACAGCCCGGACAGCTTCCTGCCGTGGCTGCGCCAGATCACCCGCAATCTGGCCCGCGACCACTTGCGCGCGCACCGCAATCAGCCGCTGGACGGCCCCAACGCCGAACTGATCATGGCGATGGCCGCAGACCCCGGCCCGCAGCCGATGCAACAGGTGCTGGAGGACGAGCGGGAAAGCGCCGCGTTCGAGCTGATCTCGTCGCTGCCCGACGACAGCCGCGAAGCGCTGCTGCTGTTCTATCGTGAAGGCCAGAGTTCGCAGCAGGTCGCCACGCTGCTGGGCATCAGCGATGCGGCCGCGCGCAAGCGTCTTTCGCGCGCGAGGCAACTGGTGCGCGACGACATTCTCAAGCGGTTCGGCGACTTCGCGAGCAGTTCGGCACCTTCGGCGGCATTCACCGCAGCGGTGATCACCACGCTGAGCATGGCCACCAAACCGGCTGCCGCCGCGGGCGCGACGGTAATCGGTACCGCTACGCTCGGCGGCAGTCTGGCGGGCAAAGGCTTCGCGGGCATGCTCGGCATGGGCGGCCTGATCGGCG
>JANLSB010000838.1:0-7031 GCA_031362125.1 Lysobacterales bacterium
GTTTGCCGCTGAACCTGCCGAGCCTGCCAGCGATGAGGTCCTCGGTCGCAGCGATCACCCGCTCGGATGCGCGGCCGTCGCGATATGGATGGATCGCGTCGGCATACTCGGCCAGCGCATCGTGCAGCGCATCGGTCGGCGCGAACGCACGTAGCAGCATGGCCGAAAGCTGGGACGCATCGTCGAAATCCAGCATGTGCGGCTTCGGCGCGCGGTTGCGGAAAGTCACCACCGGTTTGTGCTGGACCACGAATTCCGAGACCACCGATGTGGTGTCTGCGACCAGCACATCGGCGGCGCGCTGCGCCGCTATCAGCTGCTCGGTCTCGACGAAGGCCGCGTTCGGGCCGGCGAGGCCGCGATAGCGCGCGAACAGTTCGGGCGTGCATTTCGGATGCAGGGTCAGCAGCCAGTAGCGGTCGCCGCGCGCGACTTCGGCGGCGATGGCGTCGAACAGATGCGGCGCCGCGCTCAGCCGCTCGGTAAAGGTCGATGCGAACAGCACCGTCGGCCGCCCGCCTGCAGGTGTGCGCAGGCTGGCGGAGGCGCCGCCGTCGTCGCGGAACAGCGGGTCGAGCTTCGGCCAGCCGGTTTCGACCACCGCGAAATGCGGGTGCTGCGCGGCCAGCGCGCGGAACGGTGCCGTGGTCGCCGGGCCTTGGGTGCAGTAGAGGTCGAACAGGCCGCGGACCCGGAAATGCCCGCGCGCCGCGTCGCGTTTTTCGACGTTGAAGCCGTGGAACAGCTGTACTTTCGGGCCCGACAGGAAGGGCGGCACCCAATTGGCCGCCGAGAACACGGCTCGCGGCCTCAGCGCGACAGCCTCGCGCAGGCCCACGCTGGCCACCGGCGCTTTCAGGCGGGCGCCGGCGGCGCCGTCGACCAACCAGGCGTGGACGCCGTGCCCCGACGCTTGCAGCGCATCGGCCAACGGCTGCAGGATGGGCAGCGCGTAGCGCTCGGTCGCGAACAACAGGTACTCCGCCATCAATACGTCCCCGCCCTCGGCCTGCTCTTTGTCGGCTTGCCCGATTTCAGCCAGTATTATCACGTTCAACGAGGCTGATCGTATCGGCGACTGTCTCGCATCGCTGGCGTTCTGCGATGAGATCGTGGTGGTGGACTCCGGTTCGACCGACGACACCCGTGCGATCGCCGAAGCCGCTGGCGCGCGGGTGCTGGTTCGGCCGTTCGACGGGTTCCGCAGCCAGAAGCAGTTCGCGGTCGATCAGGCGAGCCACGACTGGGTGCTGTGCCTCGACGCCGACGAGCGCGTGAGTCCGGAATTGCGCGCGTCGATCTCCGCCGCGCGGGACGCCGGTTTCGCCGATGCCGCCGGCTATCGTTTCCCACGGTTGAGCGAATACTTCGGCAAGTTCCTGCGCCGCGGCAATGCCTACCCCGACCGGGTGCTGCGGCTGTTCGACCGCCGTCGCGGCGGCTGGCGCGGCGACCGCGAGATCCACGAGGCCGCCAGCGTCGATGGTGCAGTGCGCACGCTGGCCGGCGATCTCATCCATTACCCGTATCGCTCTTTGATGCAGCAGCTGGGGAAGACCGAGCGCTATGCGCGGATGATGGCCGAGTACGAATTCTCGCGCGGCAAGCGGGCCTCGCTGGGCAAGCTGATCTTTTCACCGGCATGGCGGTTCTGGCGCGGCTATGTGTTCAGGCTGGGCTTCCTCGATGGCTGGCATGGTCTGGTCTATGCCTATGTCCGCGCCAACTACGTGCGCCAGAAGACGATCATGCTGTGGCTGATGCAGGAAGGCCGCCCCATCGACACGCCTGAACGCTGACTCCGGAGGGAACTCGGAATTTCGGCCGTCGCTCGCGTTCCTGCGGCCGATCCCGGAAAATAGGGCCACGGCGGGGGGCCGGACATCGCGACATCCTGTCCAGTGCGGGAATGTCATCTCAATCCATTCGAAAGGCTCCTGTCCACATGGCTCGTATGCTCGTCACCGGCGGCGCCGGTTTTCTCGGTTCGCATCTGTGCGATCGCCTGCTGGACGACGGCCATGACGTGATCTGCGTCGACAATTTCTTTACCGGCAGCAAGCGCAATATCGCCCACCGGCTGAGCCATCCGTACTTCGAACTGATGCGTCACGACGTGACGTTCCCGCTGTACGTCGAAGTCGACCGGATCTACAACCTCGCCTGTCCGGCCTCGCCGGTGCACTACCAGCACGATCCGGTGCAGACCACCAAGACCAGCGTCCACGGCGCGATCAACATGCTCGGTCTGGCCAAGCGGCTGAAGGCGCGGATCCTGCAGGCCTCGACCAGCGAGGTCTATGGCGACCCGGAAGTGCATCCGCAGACCGAAGGCTACTGGGGCCGGGTCAATCCGATCGGGATCCGCAGCTGTTACGACGAAGGCAAGCGCTGCGCCGAAACCCTGTTCTTCGATTACCACCGCCAGCACGACCTCGATATCAAGGTCGTACGCATCTTCAACACCTACGGCCCGCGGATGCATCCGAACGACGGCCGCGTGGTCAGCAACTTCATCGTCCAGGCGCTGCGCGGCGAAGACATCACCCTTTATGGCGACGGCGCCCAGACCCGCAGTTTCTGCTATGTCGACGATCTGATCGAAGCCTTCGTGCGGATGATGGACACCGAGGCCGGCTTCACCGGGCCGATCAATATCGGCAATCCGGGTGAGTTCACCATGGTCGAGCTGGCCGAAAAAGTGCTGGCCCTGGTCGGCGGCCGCTCGAAGCTGGTGTTCCGGCCGCTGCCCTCCGACGATCCGCGCCAGCGCCAGCCGGATATCTCGCTGGCGCGCTCGAAACTCGGGTGGGAGCCGAAGATCGGCCTCGAAGACGGGCTGAAGGAAACCATCGCCTACTTCCGGCGCACGCTGGACGAAAAGCCTGCATGAGCATGCCCGCATGAGCACGTCGTTTTCGGTCATCGTCACCAGCTACAACTATCGCGACTTCATCGCCGAAGCGATCGACGGCGCGCTGGTGCAGAGCCGCGCACCGAAACAGATCATTGTCGTCGACGACGGCTCCACCGACGGTTCGCAGAACTATTTGCGCGAACGCTACGGCGACGATGCGCGGGTGACCCTGCTCTGCGGCGAGAACGGCGGCCAACTGGTCGCGTTCCAGCGCGGCGTGGCGGCGAGCGATGCCGACGTGCTGTGCTTCCTCGACGCAGACGACCGCTGGTCGCGTGACTATCTGGCGAAAATCGGCGAAATCTACGACAGCCGCAAGGATGTCGGTTTCGTTTTTTCAGACATCGTGCTGTTCGGCAACGAACAGCGCCGTATCGGTTACGCCGACAAAGCGGTCGATCTGGGCTATACCGCGATCAGCACGTGGGCGCTGACCTATTGGTACGGCGCGCCGACCTCGGCACTGTCGATGCGGAAGATCTATGCCGAGCGCTCGCTCGACTTGCCAGAACAGCTTTATCGAACCTGGAGACTCTGCGCCGACAACTGCCTGGTCTACGGCGCCAGCCTCTTCGGTGCGCGCAAGTATTTTCTACCGACCGGCGATGTCGGTTACCGGATCCACGGCAACAACGGCTGGTGGTCGAACCGCAGCCCGACCTCTAACTTCTTCAATCGGCTGCATTCACGCGGATTGATCGGCCACTACGCGCGCACCGCTGGCATCGACGATTCCTGCCTGGAACTGGCCAAGCTGGAATACAAAACCAAGCCCGCACCGGACTGGTCTGAGACCAAACGTTATATGCGTCTGTGCATGCGTGGCCCTTCGCCATGGTGGAAAAAAACAGAACGCGCGCTGAGTATCCTCGGCGGTCGCAAGCGCGCGCGCTGACGGCAGCTGCGATGAAGATCCTGCTCACCAATTTCCACGACGGCGACGGCGGCGGCCACACCACGTATCTGATGGCGCTGGCGCGCGGGCTTCGCGACCGGCACGAGATTCATGTCGCGGCGCCGCCGACCAGCCGGCTGTACCGCGAAGCGGCTACGGTCGGGGGCATCTGCGCGATTGCACAGCCGTTTCCGAACGGCTTGGGCAAGCTGAAGGCGTCGCTGCAGGCGCGTCGGCAATTGCGTGCCTATCTGCGGCAGCACGATTTCGATATCGTCCATGTCAACGGCTCGGCCGATCACCGGCTGTTACTTGCAGCGTTGCGCAGCGCGGACAAAGCGCCGCGGATCGTGTTCACCAAACACAACTCGAAGCCGATCACAGGCCTTGGCCATCGCTGGCGCGCGCGGCGCACCGATCTGGTGATCGCGGTCAGCGACTACACCCGACGCATGCTCGAAGACAGTGTCTACGCCCGTTGCCGCATGCTGACGGTGCACAACGGCGTGGATATCGCACATTTCAGCCCCTGGTCTACGGAAGCAGCGGCACTGGAGCGCGCGCGTCATGCCGATGGTGCGCCACTGCTGCTCGGCAGCAACGCCGGCACCGCCGATCACAAAGGCTGGATGGATCTGGTCGAGACGATCGCGACCCTCGACGACGAGGCGAAGCGCCGGGTGCGCGTGCTGTTGTGCGGCAAGCCGCTGTCCTCGGCGCAGCAGGCTCGACTGGACGCGCTTGGCCTGCGCGATAGCGTGCACCACGCCGGCATGCTTGACGACGTGCGGCCGATGATCGCCGCGATCGATGTCGGCTTCGTGCTGTCTTATGCGGTCGAAACCATTTCCTTCGCCTGTCGCGAAATGATGGCGATGGGCAGGCCGGTGCTGGTCAGCGACTACGCCGGCCTGTCTGAAAACATTGAGCCCGGCGTCGACGGCTGGGTGGTGCCGGCGCGCGACCAGACCGGGGTCGCACAGGCGTTGAAAGCGATGCTCGCCGACCCGGTGCGGCTTGCGGAAATGGGCCGTCGCGCGCGCACGCATGCCGAACACGACTTCGGCCTGGATCTCTTCGTCTCCCGTACCGAAGCGGCGTACGCCGCTTCGCTCTCGGCGTGATCGCCGTGGCTCGGGGCGACACGCTGCACTGTGCGCGTCTATCCTGCAACGCATGAACTTCGCTTTCGACAATCGATTCCTCGCTGAACTGCCGGGCGATGCCGACACCGGCCCGCGTCGGCGCGAGGTGCGCAATGCGCTGTGGTCGCGAGTCATGCCCACGCCGGTCGGGGCGCCCCGCACGCTGGCCGTCTCGCGCGAGATGGCCGGCTCGCTGGGCCTGAACGACGCAGAGGTCGCGTCCGAAGCGTTCGCGCAGATCTTCGCCGGCAATGCGCAACTGCCGGGGATGGACCCCTTCGCCACCAATTACGGCGGCCACCAGTTCGGGCATTGGGCCGGACAGCTCGGCGACGGGCGCGCGATCAGCCTCGGCGAAACCGTCAACGCCGCCGGCGAGCGCTGGGAACTTCAGCTCAAGGGTGCCGGCCCGACGCCGTATTCGCGCACCGCCGACGGCCGTGCGGTGCTGCGCTCATCGATCCGCGAATTCCTGTGCAGCGAAGCGATGCATTACCTCGGCGTGCCGACCACGCGCGCGCTGTCGCTGGTCGCCACCGGCGAGGAGGTGGTCCGCGACATGTTCTACGACGGCCATCCGAAGCCCGAGCCCGGCGCGGTGGTCTGCCGTGTGGCGCCGTCGTTCCTGCGTTTCGGGCATTTCGAGCTGCCTTCGTCGCGTGGCGAGGTCGATCTGCTGCGACAACTCTTGGACTTCGCGATCCGCCGCGATTTTCCGCATCTGCAGGGCAGTGGCGAAGCGCTGTACGCCGATTGGTTCACCGAAGTCTGCACGCGCACCGCGCGGCTGATGGCGGAATGGATGCGGGTCGGGTTCGTGCACGGGGTGATGAATACCGACAACCTGTCGATCCTCGGCCTGACCATCGACTACGGCCCGTACGGATGGATCGACGCCTACGACCCCGACTGGACGCCGAACACCACCGATGCCGGCGGGCGTCGCTACCGCTTCGGCTGGCAGCCGGCGGTGGCGCGCTGGAATCTGGTGCGTCTGGCGCAGGCGATCTCACCGCTGTTCGCGGGCGGGGAGGCGCTGCAGGCGGGAATCGACACTTTCGGCACCGCCTACAGCGCGGCGGATCGCGACAACATCGCGCGCAAGCTCGGCCTGGCCGAATGCCGTGACGACGATGCAGTGCTGATCCGCGACCTGCATTCACTGATGCATGAAGCCGAAGTCGACATGACGCTGTGGTTTCGCGCGCTGATGGACGTCGATCCTGACGCGCCGACACTGGCGCCGTTCGAGCACGCGTTCTACGACGTCGCGAAGCGCGACATGCATGCACCGCAGTTCGACGGCTGGCTGCAGCGCTACGCCGCACGCCTGCGCGACGACCCGCTGCCGGCGTCCGTACGGCGCGAAAAGATGCGTCTGGCCAATCCGAAATACGTGCTGCGCAATTATCTGGCGCAGCAGGTCATCGACCGCGCCGAGGCCGGCGATACCGCAGGCATCGGCGAACTGCTTGAAGTGATGCGTCGGCCCTACGATGATCAAGCGGGTAACGAACGCTTTGCCGAAAAGCGCCCCGACTGGGCGCGCGACCGTGCGGGTTGTTCGATGCTGTCCTGCAGTTCGTGACCGCGAGCGACACATTCAAACCGCTGTCATCCCCACAATGCCTGTCGTCCATCGAGGGCATGAATCCATGCCCGTGCTATTCGCAGGAGCGACGGAAGTCGCGATAGACGGAAGAAAGTCCATCCGCAGCCCGTCGCGACTTCCGTCGCTCCTAACGAATGACCATCGGGCGTTGGCCCCGGCCTGCGCGGCGATGACGATCGAAAGCGGAGGCCGAACACACCCTGTTGGCCGACCTCACGCCTCCGGTTCACTTGCCCTTCTTGTCCTTCTTCTCCGCACGCTTCTCTTTCAGGGTTTTTTCCGGTTTCTTCTTGTCCTGCTTCTTCTGATCCATGCCTTTGGACATGACGGGCTCCGCGGTGGGTGAGATGGAACGCCAAGCGTACTGCGGACACTGGCAACCGGTAAACTGGCCGGATGCCTATCCTCACCCTGAATGACGTCGATTTCGGCGTCGGCGGCCCGCTGTTGCTCGCTGGCGTC
>JANLSB010000017.1:0-1669 GCA_031362125.1 Lysobacterales bacterium
ATATAGATCGGGTGCCGGGTCGAACCCGATCCCGCATCGTGGACTTCGCTGTATTCGAGCGTGAACGATCCCGAATTCAGGTCGGCGCCGAGAATGCCGTGGCCCGGGCAGGCGTGGATCACCGCATCGCGCACGGTCACATCGTGCGCTTCGTTGAATACACAGGTACTGCTGCCGCCGCGCACCTCGAAACCATCGAAGACGATGTGGTTCGACCGCTGGAATTTGATCGTATGGATGCCGCCCTGCAGCACCGGACGCGTCGCACCCGCCGCGCGCTTCCAGCGGATCGTCACCGGGTTGCCGGGCGCGCCGCCGTCATCATCGCCGACCACCACGCTGCCATAGGTCGCATTGCCGTCGACGTCGACGATATCGCCCGGAGCCAGATCATTCGCATTGAAGACCGCCGACAGCTGCGTGTACTCGCGGCCGGCAGGGCCTACGGTGAAGATGCGCGCCTCAACGGGGGTGGAAATCAGTGACGCGGCAACCAAGGTCAATGAAACAAAGGAAATCCGCATGGCCAGACGTCTCCGCAGAACGGCGCAATCGAGCGGCGACGCCCCCACATCACCTTTGGGAGCATGATCGCATGCGCATGGCAGCGGTCTGTGCCGGCAGTCACGTCCGCCTGCCCACAGCGCCACGACGGGCGTATGCTGCGAGGCACGGGGGGCGCATGGGCACACACCGCAGCACAGGCAGACCGCAACTATCCGAGCCGACCTATCGGCTCGCGTTCCTCGTGGACGGCGACATCCTCAAGGTGCAGGTGAGCGGCGACGTGGACGCGCAGCCGGTGCGACTGGCGTACCTGGGAGAGATCGTGGCGATCGCCCAAGCGCGCAACTGCCGCAAAGTGCTGATGATCGACCGCAAGAAAGGCAGCCCCGCCACGCCGGAGGAACATGGCGAACTGGCGCTTGCCTTCCGCGACGCCGCCAGCATGTTCGATCGGATCGCCGTGGTCGAACCCACCGCCGAATTCCTGCCGGCGATGCAGCACGGTGAGATCCATGCGCTCAGCCTGGACATCAACCTGCGGATCTTCGCCGACGCTGGCAACGCCGAGCGCTGGCTGCGCTTCGGTTCCGCCGACGACTGACATCGCCCCCGGAAGTGCAGCCGTTAGAGGTGGCGCGCATGCTGTGTCTGTTGCGGCGGCGTCTGCGTCTGGTTCGACATCTGTTGCCGCGCAGTGATCTGCGCCAGCGCCTCGGTGTTCTGCTCGATCGTGCGGTGCATGCCCTGCTGCGGCTCCATCCACGAAATCCGGCTGGCGGGAGAGTCGAGCTGACCGGATACCGCTACGAGACTGGTGCCGTTCTTGTTCCAGACGACATGATCGATTCCGGGCAGACCTTCGTGCTTCGCAGTGACCATCAGCGACGACGCCATGCTCTCGCGCTGGCTGGCGTTGAAGATTTTTTCCTGCGGGTCGAGCTTGGCGATTTCGCCGAGGACTTTCTGGAACACCGGATGGTCCGGATGACCGGATTGATTCACCAGCGGCTGCGATACCGAAGGGTTCTGCATCTGCGTCTGCCCGCCCTGCTGCGGGCTGCTCTGCTGGGCCCAGTACTGCTCGACCATCATGTGTTTGCCTTCGCGCATGTCGCGGATGGCCTGCTGAAGCTCGCCGCGCGTACTGGGATCGATGCGACCA
>JANLSB010000174.1:0-9359 GCA_031362125.1 Lysobacterales bacterium
GCCAGGCGTACACCGCCTGGCTCGCCCGGGTCGCGGCGGAACGCCCGGGCACCGAGCCGAGTCTCGTGCGAATGGCCGACACCACCCATTTTTTCCATCGCAAACTGATGGACCTGCGCGGCGCGATCAAGCACGGCGTCCAGCCTTATCTTCGACAGTACGACCAGCCGGAGTCCGGCGCCGCATCATGAGCGACACCGCTGCGGCACCGTCCGTGCGTTACGCGGAAGGCGTGACCCACGGCGACTGGAACGACGACCCCGCGCAACACGCGGCGCTGCACGAGCTCGATCGCCTGCACGCGTTCCTGTCCGCACCGATCAAGCGCAAAGGCCTGCTCGACACCCTGTTCGGCAAGCCGGTGACGCCCTCGCCGAACGGACTGTACGTGTGGGGCGGCGTCGGCCGCGGCAAGACCTTCCTGATCGATCTGTTCCATATCGGTCTGCCGATCCGCGAAAAACGGCGCACGCATTTCCATCGTTTCATGCGCGAAGTGCACGAGCGTCTGCGCGCGCATGCGGGCGAACGCGACCCGCTCGCCATCATCGCCCGCGAATGGCGCGCGCAGCTGCGCGTGCTGGTGCTGGACGAATTCTTCGTCAACGATATCGGCGACGCGATGTTGCTCGGGCGGCTGCTGGAGCGGCTGTTCGAGGAAGGCGTCATCCTGGTCACCAGCTCGAATGCCGAGCCGTCCGAGCTGTACAAGGATGGCCTGCAGCGATCGCGGTTTCTGCCGGCGATCGCGCTGATCGAACGCCACTGCAACGTGGTCCATCTCGACAGCCCGAACGACTACCGTCTGCGCGCGCTGACCCGCTCGCCGGTGTACCGCGCGCCGCTCGACGGCGATAGCGATGCATGGCTGGAATCGCGCTGGCGCGAACTCGGCGGCGACGACGGACACCGCGATGCCGGCATCGAGATCGACGGCCGCCGCATCGCCGTGCGTGCGCGCGACAGAGGCATGGCATGGTTCGATTTCGCTGCGGTCTGCGAAGGCCCGCGCGGCAGCGCCGACTACATCGAGATCGGCACCGAATTCCACACCGTGCTGCTCGGCGGCGTGCCGGTGTTCGACACGCTGCGCGACGACGCTGCGCGACGCTTCATCACCATGATCGACGAACTCTACGACCGCCATGTCAACCTGATCTGCAGCGCCGAAGCTTCACCGGCGTCGCTGTACTGCGGCGAACGGCTCACGGGCGCATTCGAACGTACTTCATCGCGGCTGATCGAGATGCAGTCTGCGGAATATCTTGCATTGGAACATCGGTGCTGAGAGGCTTTTATCGATGTAACGGACCAGGCAGGGCGCCACTTGCGGCGACGTCGCGTATGGGCCGCCACACACGCGACCGCTGCGCAAATGCGCTACGTCACCGTCGCTGAAGGAACCCCGTCGACAGCCTCTCGGTGCTGGAAGATGGGGCGAAAGCCGACTGCCCGGCGTCCATGCTGGCCAGCGGCTCGTTCAGCGGGAAGGCCCGGTTTGCGTCTGTTGCGGCGCGGCGACTTCGGCCGTCGGCGAGCCCTGGCGCAGCTGCGCAAGATTCTTTTCAGGCGACTGTAGCGCGGCGTCGGCTCTGTCGATGTAGCTGCTTTTCGCATGCGCCGACTCGAGGCTGCCCTGGACCGCGATCAACCCCTTGCCATCCGTGCTGGGCACCACCGAATCGATCTTATGCAGACCGTCGGTCTGCGCCTTGGACGCCATCGCCGCCGCGACTGTATTCAATTCTTCGCGGCCCCTGATGCCGGCGTCGGGACCGAGCTTTTCGAGCGCATTGACCGACTGCAGATACAGCGCCGGCACGGTTTCGACGGGACGCGGGACGCGTGGTTCGCTGTGCCCGGGCGTATGCGGCTCTTCCGATGGCGCGATCGGATGCTTGGGCGGCGCCACCGGCGGAGGCTTGGGGCTGGTATCGGTGATGCCGGCACCGGGCGGAATGATGACGATGCCATCGAGCCCGAGTTCCTTGAGGTTGACCCGGACTTCGGGCGCCTTGTACTTCGGGTCTGCGGCGCGGTCCGCCGCCTGTTCCTTGGCTTCGACATTGATCGCGGTCTGCAATGCACGCGGCCCATAGATGCCCTGATAGCCGTTCGCATCGTAGAAGTATTTACCCATTGCTTCGATGTTCGCCTTCGTTGGCGCGATATTGCCCTCCTTGTCGATCGTCAGCCCCGCCTTGGGCGCGAAGGTCTGTTTCGGTGGCGTACCGGCGACATCGAAATACTGCTCCATCTGGTCGCTGGAGTTGAACAGTTTTTCGTACATCTGGCTTTGGGTCGCGGTCGGATTGTCCTTGCGCACATGCGCCGCCAGCGCGTTGAAGCCTCCGATCTGGTCGGTCGCCTCGCGCAGGCGTTCGCTGCTGTTGTGCGCCTTGATCACCGCCGTATAGTCGTGCGGCGACGGGCCCTTGGCGATTTTTTCCAGTTGCGTTTCAAAGGCCTTGTCCGCCTTTTCTATCGATTGCTTGTTGACCGCATGTTCCGACTCGTGGGTCAGCACCAACCGCATGGTGTTGGCGAGCTTCTTGTCTTTGTCGGTGACAGCGAGAATATCGACCGGCAGAACGATGGTCTTGGAAGTCGGATCGTAGCCGCCCAGCACACCCGCAGGAAGCCCGGCCGGCAGCGGTGCGATCTTGTCGAGATTTCCACTGTGGATGGCACTCAGCAAATTGGCCTTCAACTCCGGTGTTTCGCCCAGCAGCGTGCGGAAATTCTTGCCTGCCGCCGGATTTCCTTTTTCGAAATCGGCGAGCATCGTTTCCAGCTTTTTATCGTCAGCCTTGGACATGTGCCCTCCGTTACGCGTATGCGCTGATGACTAGCTTGGAAACGCACGCCGGCCCGGCAGCGGGGTCGACTTTACCGTGCGTGTAAGCCATCACGCCGATGTTTTCACGCGTGAAGTACCAGCCTTCGACACCCCGGTATCCCTGCATCGGTTTGGCAGCGAATCCAGATGCGGCTAACGCTTTCGAATAGTCCTCGAATCCCAGCGTGCAGATCGGCGCCGGATCGGCATGGTTGCGACTCGTGTCGTCGAACGAGAAGCGCAGGCTGCTCGGTTTTTCGCCCAGCTTGTCCGGCGTCGACACCAGGCTGTACGACCACTCGTCGGTCAGTTTGCCGCCGAAGCCGTAGATGTTCGGGTCTTCGTCGTTGATTTCCACGCGCATTCCGGTGGCTTGTTCGATGTGCTCGGGCGCGAGGTCGCGGGCACTGTGAAGGGTGTCGATCAATTTCAGCACGCGCCGGCCGATGTCTTCGGCGGTAGCGGGATCAGCATTGGCAGTCATCGGAAACTCCTGAGAGCCGGTAGAAGGTGTTGTGGATGAGCGGGTCGTGACGCAGCCGGACACCGCGCAGGCGATGATCGCGATGCGAAGGCAGGCAAGCACGGTGACGGCGGCGCGATCTCGAAGCGGCACGGCGCTTGTCGGCGCAAAGCCAACGGTCTGCGCGTCAGGCAACCGTAGGCGTACGCGGTTTGCCGTTTGCCGAAAGGATTGAGCCATACGACGTCCTGCCTTGAGGCCGATACGGTGGACCCGGATCACATCAGCGCGATGCGACCAGAGCAACGTCTGGGCTTTGCCGGGATCGGGGCGACATCGCCCCGGACATAACCCCGGTTTCCAGCGTGCATGTTGAACAAACGCCGTGGGAATACCATTCCGGCCAACCATACCGCCGTTCAGGAACGGAATCTCAGCCCGAGATACCGATGCGAACACCACGCAGCTGCGGCTCGCCGTCGATCACATCGGTCCAGGCCACGTACGCGGCGGCACCGTTGAGCACCAGCTTCGGGAAGCCGGTCGCGCGGCCTTTGCCTTCGATGTCGGCGAGTTTGATGCGCTGGAGTTCGTTCGACAGATCAGGCGCATAGCGGGCCAGCCACAGCGATTGCCTGCCCGCTTCTTCGCGCACCCAGACGATCCAGACCTGCTGCGCGTCGATGGCGACCGCAACGCGGCCCTGTGCCGCCGCGCCCGTATCCACCGTCACCGGTTTGGCGAATGTCGCGCCGCCGTCGGCCGAGCGCGCGAGTTTCACCGCAGGCGTATCGCCGGGAGCGGTGTACCAAGCGACAGTCACGTTGTTCTCCTGCGCCGCAACCGACGGGCCGTTGACCGGGCAGGCAGACATCTTCCAGTCATCAGCATGCACGCGCACCGGCTTCGACCAGACCTTGCCATCGAAGCGCGCGGCGTAGATATCGCGGATTTCGTCAATGCTGCGGTCGCGATACACCAGTACCGCACCTTCGGCGGTGACGGCGGCATTGGTCTGACAGCAATCGCAGGTCATCACATCGAGTCCGGTTTCGGCGCTCGCGCGCAGGCTCGCGTCGAACACCGCTGCGCGCAAGGTCATCGCACCGCCGCCGTGGTTGTCGTCATGCCCGTCCGCGTGGCGACTGCGTTCTTTCGATGCGCTCGCATCGCTTGTCGTGTTGCGGCCATCGAGCCAGGCAACGCCGAGACTGTCATCGCCCTGCGGCCACATCGATACGAATCCGTGCTCGGTCCGGGTGTTGTCGTCGTGAACCCTTCGCGGCTCACTCCAGTTCATACCGTGATCGAGCGACCGCACCAGCATGATGTCGTAGGCGTAGGGCGCCTCGGCGGATTTCTGCAGCCAGTGCGCCCACAGTGCGTGATCGGCGGTGGCGGCGATGTGCGGCGTGTCGGCCCAATTGGTGAACATCGCGTTGCCGACCGCGATCGTGCGCGGGCCTTCCCAGTGCCCATCGGGGTAGAGCTCGGCGAACTGCAGCGCGGGCCGGCGTCCCTCACCGCTGCTGATCCAACTCAACAGCACGCGTCCCTCGGGCGTCGTCGCAAGATCCGGCTGTGCTGTGCCACGCACTGCCGGCAACGGCCAGGTTTCAATCGTGAGCTCGCCGGCGACGACCGGCTTCAGCGTGGCAGGTTCCTCGCCGCAGCTGGAAATCAGGCTGCAGGCGCTGAAGACGAGGGCGATGAAGGCGAGTGGGCGAAGTGACGTGCGCATCCTGTTAGGGTACGTCATCCGACCCTCGTGGGCAGCCGCCATGTATCGCACTGTCGCCAGTTATCTGGATCCGATCGAAGCCCATATCGTCTGCGGCCGGCTGCGGGCCGAAGGCATCAACGCCCATGTCGCCGACGATCAGATGAACCTTGCGAACTGGGAATGGCGGCAAGCCATGGGTGGCACCAAGGTCCGTGTCGGCGACCTGCAGTTCGAGCAGGCGCGGGCATTGATCGCGGAACTGGATCAAGGCGGGTTTTCACTCGATCCGGAGGCATCGACGACTTCGCTGCCCGATCGCGAAAGCTGGTCGAGCCGGCTGGCGCTGCTTTTCGGGCTTGGCTTCGGACTGCCGCTGCCGTGGCGGCGCCGGCGCATGGAGGCTGGCGAAGATGAGACGCGTGGGTCGGTGGAGGCCTGAGCCTCAGCCCGTTGCCGAACAGCGCGCGGGCAATGTCGCCACGAATGCATCCACCGCCGCATCCGAATCCAGCACGACCATCATGCGTCGACCATCGCCGGTGATCGTCGCGAGCTTGTCCAGAATCCTGGCGCGGCGACGCAGGCGATAGAACGCGATCCAGAGCAGAAACCCAAGATCGAGACGTTCCGGACAGCCCGTTGTCATATCGGGCCGCGAGCCGCCGCGATACTTTATGCGACGCTTGATCACGCGCCACAGACAGACGATCGGTGGGAGGTCGAGAAAGATCGCTGTGTCGCAAGCCGCGAGGCGCAGATCGAGTGTGCCGCCGAAATTGCCGTCCATGATCCAGGCATCCTCCTGAAGCAACGCAACGACGATCTTGCGCCATTCTTCAGAAGGCGTTTCGACCCATCCTGATTTCCAGTACAGCGTATCCAGATGGATGAGCGGCAAGCCGGTGCGTTCGGCGATCGTACGTGCGAGCGTGGATTTGCCGGCGCCGCCGGACCCGATCAGCAGAATTTTTCGCATGGCGCCGTTTGGGAGAAGAGCGATCGTTCTAGCAAAGCACAATCAGGCGGCAGCACCGCGCCGCTGGCGCGTGAGATGCACCAGCAACAGCGAGATCGCTGCCGGGGTCATGCCCGGAATCCGCTGGGCTTGACCGATCGTCTGCGGACGCACGCGCTCGAGCTTCTGCTGGATCTCGATCGACAAACCACGCACTGCAGCGTAGTCGAACGCCTGCGGGATCTCGCTGTGCTCGTGTCGTTGCTGACGTGCGATCTCCTCGCGCTGACGCGCCAGGTAGCCCGAATACTTCACTTCGATCTCGATCTGTTCCGCGACTGCGGCATCATCGACCGCCGGGCCGAGCATCGGTACCGTCGTCAACTTCGCGTAATCGAGCTCGGGACGACGCAGCAGATCCAGCGCATGGGTTTCGCGGCTGAGTTCGATGCCCAGCGTCTTCACCGCCTCACGGCCGAGCGCGTTGTTCGGAGATGCCCACAAGCTGCCCAAGCGCTGGGTTTCGGCGACGACGGCATCGCGTTTGCGCGCGAAGCGTTCCCATCGCGTCTCGTCAACGAGGGCCAGCTTGTGGCCGATTTCGGTCAGACGCATGTCCGCATTGTCCTCACGCAGCTGCAGCCGGTATTCGGCGCGACTGGTGAACATGCGGTAGGGCTCGTTGGTGCCGTGGGTGATCAGATCGTCGATCATCACGCCGATATAGGCTTCGTCGCGACGCGGCGACCACGTGCCCTTCTGCTGTACATGACGCGCGGCATTGAGGCCCGCGATGAGTCCCTGCGCCGCCGCTTCTTCATAGCCGGTGGTGCCGTTGATCTGGCCCGCGAAAAACAGCCCGGCGACGAGTTTTGTTTCCAGCGAATTCTTGAGGCCGCGCGGGTCGAAGAAGTCGTACTCGATGGCATAGCCGGCGCGGGTGATGTGCGCCTGCTCGAAACCACGGATGCTGCGCACCAGATCCAGTTGCACATCGAACGGCAGCGATGTCGATATCCCGTTCGGATAGATCTCGGTCACATCGAGTCCCTCGGGCTCGACGAAGATCTGGTGCGAGGCTTTTTCGGCGAAGCGCACCACCTTGTCTTCGATCGACGGACAATAGCGCGGGCCGACGCCTTCGATCTGACCGCTGTACAACGGCGAACGATGAAGCGCGTTGCGGATGATCTCGTGCGTCCGCTCGGACGTATGCGTGATCCAGCACGACAGCTGCGGCGGGTGGTCGGCGAGACTGCCCATGAACGAGAACACCGGACGCGGATCGTCGCCGGGCTGCTCCTCCATCACGCTGTAGTCGAGACTGCGTCCGTCGATGCGCGGTGGCGTGCCGGTCTTCAGGCGATCGACGACGAACGGACGCTCGCGCAGCTTCGCGGCGAGCGTGGTCGCGGGCGGGTCGCCGGCACGGCCGGCGGCGAACTGGGTTTCGCCGATGTGCACCTTGCCAGCGAGGAAGGTACCGGCGGTCAACACCACCGCCTGCGCTTCGAAACGCAGCCCGGTCTGGGTGATCGCGCCACGGACAGCGTCGCCTTCGATGATCAAATCATCGACTGCCGACTGGAACACGGTGAGACCGGGCTGCGATTCCACCGCGCGGCGGATGAAGCTGCGGTACAGCGCACGATCGGCCTGACAGCGGGTCGCGCGCACCGCAGGGCCCTTGGATGCATTCAATCGGCGCCACTGGATCCCGGCGGCGTCTGCGGCCCGCGCCATGATCCCACCGAGCGCGTCGATCTCGCGCACCAGATGACCTTTGCCGATACCGCCGATGGCTGGGTTGCAGCTCATCGCGCCGACGGTCTCGATGTTGTGCGTGAGCAGTAGCGTGCGCGCTCCGGCGCGCGCGGATGCCAGTGCCGCTTCGGTGCCGGCGTGGCCGCCACCGATGACGATGACATCGAAGCGATAGAAAGATTCGTTCATGGTGTGCATCCGCTGGAGTCGGCCCAGGCCCGGCAAATGAGGCCCTGCGCGCGACGTATTTTGTCATTTGCGTTAGCGTCGATGCGGAAGTTGGCACGCATTCTGCTTATCCCAAGTGGCACTCAGCGCGGCATGCGCGAAAGCGCAGGCCGGGGTGGAACAGGGCTGGCCACGTGCGCGCTGAGGGAGCCAGGGGCCGAATGTCGGGGGACATTCGGCCCCTTTTTTTGTCCGCGATTCAGCGAATCTCGGCGATACGCCGGGAATCTATCTACTCAAGGTGCCGACGCCCGACGGGGAGCGGAACAGGGGGGATCCGGATTTCCCCGCCGGGGCCGGCGATCTCTTACCGGGTTACGTCGAAATACGACGTAACCGGTCAAGCTGAGTTAGCTTGCGACCAATCCAAGCTGTTGGCAAGCATTTTCAAGGCGTCGGATCGCGACGGGATTCTCGTTCCTGACGTTCAATCCGACGCTCAGGGGCAGGTGCGGCAGGCTGGGCTTCGTAACGCGGGCGGGGCGGGCTCGTGGATTGGGGGACCGAAACCGGCGCACGCCTGGCCTGGGTCACCCTTCCAGGCGGCTCATTGCCAGTCGACATGCCGGGCTGCGGCACCATGATCCGACGGCGGGGCGAAGGATCTCCCTGAACGACGACGCCCGGACGTGGCTGACTGCCCGGAATTGCAGGCTGTGGCGTCGCGACAGGTGGGCGCCTGCGGTCGATACGTCGCCACGGGCGGCCTTCTTGATCACTGTCGTCGCCCAGCCATGGTCCCCCACCCCCCGGCGGAGGGTTGCTGATGACGCCCGGCGGCAGTGTTCCCGGCGGCAGAGTGTTCGGCGGGCGATGATGCGGCCGGCGATGCGGGGGGGGGTAGTACGAATAAGGGTAGCCGTAACGGTAACCACCATAACCATACGGAAATCCGTAGCGCGAATAAGGCGTGTAGCCGAAGCCATAGCCAAAGCTGCCGTACCAGCCGCCTGGATAGCCATACCCTATCGAACTATAGGGCCCGCCATAGACATCGTAATAGTCGACCGAAGGCTCGGCATAGTAGTAATCGCCGCCCCGATCGGTTCGATAGCCGTAGGAACTGACGCAGCCGGTCAGAATCGTCGCGGAGAGCGTCGCAAGCAGACCAAGACGGAACATTTGGAACCCCTGTTGTCATCATCGACGGAATCGGCCCGTCCTGCCTTCGCAGCATCCAACCGCCGCGTTGAACGCGTCCTTAAGGAATACGACCAATTTCATCATCTTGGCACCTTCAGCCTCCCGAGGACCATCGACATGCCACTCGCCGACAGGCGCTGCCGCTGTCAGCATGTCGCTTCCCTTCCCGGTTCATGTTCGCAATGGCATTACATCAGCCCTCCGGGCGCTGGCAACTCGGTTTGACCCTGAGTCTGTCTACCGC
>JANLSB010000054.1:0-6918 GCA_031362125.1 Lysobacterales bacterium
CCCAGAAGAAAATGATGTCGAAGCCGGTGACCAGCACCGACGACGGCACGTAGTCGGCGAAGCCGCGCTCGCGCATCGACGCTTCATTCGGCCAGCCCATGGTGCTGATCGGCCAGAGCCCCGCAGAGAACCAGGTTTCCAGAACATCATTGTCGCGCCGTAGGGTGGGCCCCGGCCCACCGCTCTTCGCGGCAGCCTGCGCATGCGCCGCCGCCTCATCCCGCGCCACATACACATTGCCGGCATCGTCGTACCACGCCGGAATGCGATGCCCCCACCAGAGCTGGCGGCTGATGCACCAGTCCTGGATGTTCTCCATCCAATGGCGATAGGTGTTGATCCAGTTCGGCGGCACGAACTTGACCGAGCCGTTTTCCGCAAGTTCGAGGCCGCGCTTCGCGAAGCCGTCCATCGCCACGAACCACTGGTCGGTGAGATAGGGCTCGATCACCTGGCCGGTGCGATCGCCGCGCGGCACCTGCAGTTTGTGCGGTTTGGTTTCGACCAGGAGGCCGGCTTCTTCGAGATCGGCGAGCACGGCTTTGCGGGCGTCGTAGCGGTCGAGGCCGCGATATTTCCCGAAGTCGTGTAATGTCGTTAATTCCACATCCATGTGCTCCCCGGTGGCAACCTGCAACGCCCCAAGATTTTGCTTGGGCGCGCGGATTTCACCACCTATCTTCGCATCCTGGGTAAAGATATTGATCATCGGCAAGTCATGCCGCTTGCCCACCGCATAGTCATTGAAATCATGCGCAGGCGTCACCTTCACCACGCCGGTACCGAATTCACGATCCACATAATCATCAGCGATGATCGGAATCTCGCGATTCGTGAGCGGCAGGGTGACGGTCTTGCCGATGAGATGCGCGTAACGCTCGTCCTCTGGATGCACCATCACCGCGGTATCGCCGAGCATGGTTTCGGGGCGGGTGGTCGCGACCACCAGCGAGCCGCTGCCGTCGGTGAGCGGATACGAGATCGACCACAAAAAGCCGTCCTCCTCCTCGCTGACCACTTCGAGATCGGAGATCGCGGTCTTCAGCACCGGGTCCCAGTTGACGAGGCGCTGGCCGCGATAGATCAGACCTTCTTCATAGAGTTTCACGAACGCTTCCAGCACCGCCGCTGATGCGCCGTCGTCCATCGTGAACACGCTGCGCGTCCAGTCGCCGGAGGTGCCGAGGCGGCGCATCTGGCGTTCGATGGTGCCGCCGGACTGGGCCTTCCACTCCCACACTCTGTCGATGAATTTCTCGCGGCCCAGCGAGTCGCGGGTCTCGCCGGTGCCGGCGATCTGCAGATTGCGCGACACCACCATTTCGGTGGCGATGCCGGCGTGGTCGGTGCCCATCTGCCACAGCGTCCTGTAGCCACGCATGCGGTGATAGCGGATCAGCGCGTCCTGCAGCGTGTGCTGGAAGGCGTGACCCATGTGCAGGGTGCCGGTGACATTTGGTGGCGGCAACAGGATGCTGTACGCGGGGCCGTCGCCCTGCGGTGTGAAGACGCCGCTCGCTTCCCACTCTGCGTAGAGGCGGGATTCGAAATCTTTGGGTTCGTAGCCGGAGGCGAGGGTGGTCATGGATGCGTTGTCTTGATCTTTTGAGGTTGTCATCCCGAGCGCAGCGAGGGATCTGTTTCGGATTTTCGACCATCAACAGCAGATCCCTCGCTGCGCTCGGGATGACAGTGGAAAGTTGGTCGACGCACTTACATATCGTATTTCTTCAACTCGAGCCCGCGCGCCTGGTACTGCTTCCAGCGTTCGCGCAGCGGGCCGCGCGCGGAGTCGTCGGCGGGCACCACTTCCAGCACGCGCTCGAAGTCGCCTTCCACCGGCGCGTCGCGCAGGTTGATCACCAGCGGTCGCAGCGCGATGTCGCTGTCGGGCGTGGCGATCAGCACCGGCGTCAACTCGTCTTCATCGTCGCTGCCCGCGATCTGGTGCGGAATGAAGGCCTCCTCGTCGAACGCCCACAGCAGATCGTCCAGCGCTTCGGCCTGCGCGGCGTCGCGCGCGAGCACCAGCGTCCATAGATTCGCGTCGTAGGCCTTGCGCGCGAGTTCGCACACCAGCCGCAGCGGCTCCTCGCGGAAGCGCGGTTTCTGGATCAGGTAGAAATCGGCGCGTGGCACCGTCAGCCCTGCACGCGGTCCATCAACCACTGCGCCAACAGGCCGACCGGGCGGCCGGTGGCCATGCCGAGCTTGCCGTCGTCGTTGGAGACGCCGGCGATGTCCAGATGCGCCCAGCGCTGGTCTTCGGTGAAGCGGGACAGGAAGCAGCCGGCGGTGATCGCGCCGGCATTGCGGCCACCGATGTTGTAGACGTCCGCGAAAGTCGAGTTGAGCTGGCTCTGGTATTCGTCCCACAGCGGCAGGCGCCAGGCGCGGTCGAAAACGTTTTCGCACCTGCAGCAGTTCGTCGGCCAGGTCGTCGTGCTTGCTCATCAGGCCGGTGGCGTACTTGCCGAGCGCGACGACGCAGGCGCCGGTCAGCGTGGCCACGTCGAGCAGCGCCTGCGGCTCGAAGCGCTGGGCGTAGGTGAGCGCGTCGCAGAGGATCAGGCGGCCTTCGGCATCGGTGTTGCCGACTTCGATGGTTTTGCCGGACATGCTGGTGAGCACGTCGGACGGGCGATAACTCAGGCCGTCGGGCATGTTCTCGACCGCCGGCACGATGGTGATCAGGTTGATCGGCAACTGCATGCCCACGGCGGCGACGAACGCGCCCATGACCGAGGCAGCGCCACACATGTCGTACTTCATTTCCTCGATGCCGCCGGCAGTCTTGAGGTTGATGCCGCCGGTATCGAAGGTGATGCCCTTGCCGACCAGCACGTACGGTTTGCTGTCGCCACCGTTGCTCCACTTCAGCACGATGAGCTTCGGCGGATTGGCCGAGCCCAGCGATACCGCGAGCAGCGAGCCCATGCCCAGCGCCTGCATCTGGTCGCGATCCAGCACTTCGCAGCCTGCCTTGTCGAACTTGCCGGCGAAGGTCTGCGCCTGTTCGGCAAGATAGGCCGGGTTGCAGATGTTCGGCGGCAGGTTGCCCAATTCGCGGGCGAAGGCGACGCCGTTGGCGACGGCTTTGCCCTGGGACAGGGCGACGGTATCGGTGCCGCTCACCGCGACGGCGGTCAGCTTGCTCTCGCCCTTGGCCTTGTTCTTCTCGCCTAGGGTGGCGTTGTAGCGATACGCGATATAGCTGAAGGCGATCACCGCCTGACGGATGTTCCAGGCGGTATCGCGACCCAGGGTCTGGGCTTCGCTGAGGGTGAACGTGGCGTTGGCAGCGGCGCCGTCCTTCAGCGCACGGGCGGCATCGTTGGCGGCCTTGATGTACTGCGGTACGCCGAACTTGGCGGCATCGCCCAGACCGATCACCAGCACTCGCGCGGAGGTCACCCCGGGCAGGTCGTGGAGCAGGGCGGTCTTGCCGGTCTTGCCGGACACGTCGCCGCGTTCGATCAGCGCCGCGATGCGTCCGCCGCTGGCGGCGTCGAGCGCTTGCCCGGTCGCGGTCAGGGTCTTGTCCGCGTAGGCACCGACCACGATGCAGTCGCTGGCGAGGGTGCGGACTTCCGCGGCAGAGCCGGTGTGGAGGGTGAATTCAAGGGCCATCGATCGGTTTCCGTAGATGCGGTCGGTAAGGGAGTTCTGGGCGAAACGGGCTGTCCTGACGGTGCGACGTCGCCTGAACCGCCATCGTCGGCGCTGTTCAGGCTGCGTGCCTTTCTGATCGCGGCATTCCGTACAATCCCCGGGCGTCGGCGACTATGCGGGGCAGCAGCCCAAGCAAAGCAGCCCAATACAGCCGCGCAGTTTAAAGCAAAGCCCCCGCCGGATGCCCGGCTTCCGGATACCGACGCCCCCGATGCTGAAGCTGGACCGCTACCTGATCAGTGAGTTCGTGCAGAGCACCTTCGCTGTGCTGGCGGTGGTCCTGATCGTGCTGCTGGGTGGGGCGTTCGCGGATGTCCTGGGCGATGTGGCCCGCGGCAAGGTGCCGGCCGGCATGCTGCTGGCCCAGTTGGGGTTTGTGTTTCTGAAGTGGCTGCCGATGATCCTGCCGCTGGCGGTCATGCTGGGGCTGATGCTGGCCATGGGCCGGCTCTATCGCGATGCCGAAATGCCGGTGCTGGTGTCGATCGGCATCGGTCCCAAGCGATTCCTGAGGCCGCTGGCCTGGATGGCGCTGCCGATCGTGGCCGGTGTGGGCCTGTGTTCGCTCTGGCTCGGGCCGTGGGCCGATCGCACATCGCAGCGGATGATCGACGATGCAGGGCGCAACCTGCTGATCGCGGGCATGGAACCGGGCCGCTTCAACGAACTCCCGGGCGGCGGTGGCGTCATCTACGTCGGCGGCATGTCCAGCGACAACCGCGAGATGCAGCGGGTGTTCGTGTATCGACAGAAGAAAGACCGTTTCGACGTCACCACCTCGCAGACCGGCACACTACTGGTGCAGAACGAACACGACCGCTTTCTCCGGCTGGAGCAGGGCTTCGAGGTGGAAGGTCCGATCGGCGGCGGCCGGGATTTCCGGCTGATGCGCTACGCCGCCAATGAAGTGCGTTTGCCCGAAGAAATCGCGCAGCAGCGCAAGGCCGATGCGGTGGAACTGCTGCCGACGACTGCGCTGTTTCGCGACCCCCGCCCGCAGGCCCAGGCGCAGCTGCATTACCGCATCGCGCCGCCGCTGCTGACGCTGGCATTCGCGCTGCTGGCAGTGCCGCTGTCGCGCAGCGCGCCGCGTCAGGCGCGCTACGGCAATCTCGCGGTGGGTTTCCTGATCTATCTCTTCAGCATGTTCCTGATGCTGCTGGGCACGCAGTGGCTGGACGACGGCAAGCTGCCGGCCACGCTGGGCCTGTGGTGGATGCTGCTGCCGCTGCTGACTGTGGCGGTGTGGATGTACGCCCGCGACGGTGCGATCAAACGCCCGCGCCTGAAGCCGGTGGGTTGACGCCGGCATGATGCCTTTCCCGAAAATCCACGATCTTTACATCGGCCGGGTGGTGCTGGGTTCGGTGCTGTTGACCTGGGCGATCCTGATCGGTCTGGATGCGATCATCAGCGGCATGCTGACCGAGGTGAGCGATATCGGCACCGGCAACTATGACTTCATGGCTGCCGCAACCAATGTCGCCTACAGCCTGCCGCGCCGCGCTTACATGCTCTTTCCGACGTCTGCGGTGATCGGCGCATTGGTCGGCCTCGGTCAGGTCGCTGCCAGTTCCGAGCTTACTGTCCTGCGCGCGTTGGGTCTGTCGCGTCGGCGTATCAGCCTGTCGGTGATTCTTTCTCTGGTTGTGATCACTGCGTTGATGGTGGCGAGTGGCGAAACCATTGCCCCTTGGGCGCAGCGTCGCGCCGATACGCTCAAGGCGGCGGCGAAATCCAAAGACGTGATTGTCGCGCAGTATTCCGGCCTGTGGGCGCGCGAGGGCGATGTCTTCCTCAATGCGCAGACCGGCCAGGAGCGCAGCGAAAACGGCCGGCAGTGGCTGGAGCTCAACGACGTGCGCCTGTTCGAGTTGGGCAAGGATGGGCGTCTGGCCTCGATCACCCACGCTGGCAGCGCAGAACATCGCGAAGGCGAATGGATCCTGCGCAAGATCGAACGCACCCGCTTCGAGCCGAAATCCGCGATCCGCTCCACTGCCGATGAAGAACGCTGGCCTTCGCGCCTCGATGCCGCAGCGCTGGCCGCGAGCACCCGCAACATCTGGCGCCCGCGCTACATGACCGCCAGCCAGCTGAAGGATGGCATCGAATACCGTGAGCGCAACGGCCTGGATTCGAGCGAATTCCAGGAACACTACTGGGGTCGCTGGTTCTACCCGGTCAACGTGCTGGTGCTGTGCCTGCTCGCCATCCCGTTCGCGTTCGGCTCGCTGCGCAGCGGTGGCCTCGGCAAGCGCCTGTTTCTCGGCATCGTCTTCTCGCTGGGCTTCTGGCTGGTGCAGACCCAGTTCGTGCGTCTCGCCGGCGTGTTCAAGTTCGACTACCGTATCGCCTACCTGATCCCGGCGCTGGTGATGGTTGGCCTGTCGCTGTGGCTGTTCAAACGCAGGTCCGGCTGATTCCGGTTTGAACTCGCGACAGAGAACGACGGCAGGAGCGACGGAAGTCGCGACAGGCTGAGGGAACATTCTCGGCCATTCGTCGCGGCTTGACCAGCCTTCGGCTGTTGAAAGCCGCCGCTCCTACAAAAGCAGAGCCCGCACCACCCGCGTACCGCTGGCGCGGTCGTGCCAAGTCAGCCGTTCGCGATCGAACCACGCCCACCAGAACCCGAGTCCGCCGAGTAGCAGCGACAACGTGCCAGTCACGTACCGCACGACGAGTTGCTTTCGTGTCGGTGCAGTGCTGGCAGTGCCGATCACGCGCAGCCGCCATGGCCTCATGCCGAGGGTCTGGCCGCCGCGCGACCAGCTGCCGACGGCATAGACGCCGGCGATGAGCCAGCAGCACACCCACAGCAGCACGCCGAGCACGCTGCCGGTTTTCAGGATCTCGCGTTCGCCGTGGCCGGCGAGGTAGTAGCCGAGGTTGAACAGCGCCGACAACAGCATCCACAGCGCGATCACCGGCCAGATGTCGTAGAACATCGCCAGCAGGCGGCGGAGGATCAGCGCGTCGGGCTTGGCGGGGGCGGGCGTTTCGGAGGCGGTGTCGGTCATCGCGACAGGATAAAGGGGAAGCGGTGAGCGGTCAGTCGCTTTTGTAGGCGACGGAAGTCGCGATGTTGCCGCAGTGAGCGGCAAAAGCCTGTCATCCCGAATCACGCGCGCATCGTGGCTCCCGCGGCTCCTGCAAAAGCGGCTCGGCGCGATACCCTGTCGTCATGCCAGCCGCCACGCCGTCCGAACGTCGACAACAGGCCCTCGCGCTGCCGCCGCTGCG
>JANLSB010000061.1:0-4442 GCA_031362125.1 Lysobacterales bacterium
GTGGACAAGGTTCTGGCCATCCGCAGCGAATCTGCGGCGGCCGCCTGAGTTCGGTGTCACGCTGGTTTGCATGCCCGCTTCGAACCGACTGATGGGTTGAACGAAAGGGAAATATGGCTGAAAAACCGGGTGGCGAAAAGCTCCTGTATTGCTCCTTCTGCGGCAAGAGCCAGCACGAAGTTCGCAAGCTGATCGCCGGGCCGTCGGTTTTCATCTGCGATGAGTGCATCGAGTTGTGCAACGACATCATCCGCGAGGAGAGCCATGCCGTGACGGCCGGGAAGGGCGTCAAATCCGACCTTCCGGTTCCGCACGAGATTCGCGAAAGCCTCGACCAATACGTCATCGGCCAGGACATCGCCAAAAAGATTCTTTCGGTCGCGGTCTACAACCACTACAAGCGGATCGAAAGCCGGCAGAAGAACGACGACATCGAACTGGCCAAATCCAACATCCTGCTGATCGGTCCGACTGGTTCGGGCAAGACTCTGCTGGCCGAGACCCTGGCCCGTCTGCTCAATGTGCCGTTCACCATCGCCGATGCGACCACGCTGACCGAAGCAGGTTACGTCGGCGAGGATGTCGAGAACATCATCCAGAAGCTGCTGCAGAAGTGCGATTACGATGTCGAGAAGGCGCAGCAGGGCATTGTCTACATCGATGAAATCGACAAGATCTCGCGTAAGAGCGAGAACCCGTCGATCACCCGCGATGTGTCGGGCGAAGGCGTCCAGCAGGCCCTGCTCAAGCTGATCGAAGGCACGGTCGCCAGCGTGCCTCCGCAGGGAGGTCGCAAGCATCCGCAGCAGGAATTCCTGCAGGTCGATACTCGCAATATCCTGTTCATCGTGGGCGGTGCCTTTGCAGGTCTCGACAAGATCATTCAGCAGCGCAGCACCGAAGCTGGCGGGATTGGCTTCGGCGCCAAGCTCAAGAGCTCCGAACGCAAGGCTGATGTCAGTAAAGTCCTGTTCGATGTCGAGCCTGAAGATCTGATCAAATTCGGCCTGATCCCGGAATTTGTCGGCCGCCTGCCGGTGGTCGCAACCTTGGAAGAGCTGGATGAAACGGCGCTGGTGAAGATCCTCACCGAGCCCAAAAATGCGATCAGCAAACAGTTCAAAAAGCTGTTCGAGATGGAAGGCGTGGAGCTCGAATTCCGCGCCGACGCGCTCGCGGCGATCGCGCGAAAAGCGCTCAAGCGCAAGACTGGTGCCCGTGGCCTGCGCACCATCGTCGAATCGGTGCTGCTTGATACGATGTACGATCTGCCTTCGCTGGAAAACGTCAGCAAGGTGGTGGTTGACGAGTCCGTGATCGAGCATAAGTCCGAGCCGTATCTGATCTATCAGACACCGCCGAGCAAGGTCGCATCTGCCGAGTAAACCGGTACTTTTTCGCATTTCTCGCGGCGCAAATCATTGATTCCCATCGCACGGCCCGCCACTTGGCGGGCCGTGCTTGCATCCGGCCGCGCATGACCCCATAACGGTGCCAAAGGTCATCCACACGACGTGTAGATGGCCGCGAATCATCGACCGGAGCCCCCATGACCACCGAACTGTCCGCCAGCGTCCTTCCAGAACTGCCCGTGTTGCCGCTGCGCGATGTCGTGGTGTTCCCGAGCATGGTCATTCCACTGTTCGTCGGTCGCGAGAAATCGATCAAGGCGCTCGATCTGGCGATGGACCAGGACAAGCGCATTCTGCTGGTCGCGCAGAAATCGCCGGAGACCGACGACCCCGTCGCTGGCGATCTCTACGATATCGGCACTCTCGCGCAAGTGCTGCAATTGTTGAAGCTGCCCGATGGCACCATCAAGGTGCTGGTGGAAGGCGTCTCGCGCGTGCGTCTGGCTGAAGTACGAGAATTGGATGGTGCGCTGGCGGGGCGAGCGCAGATCCTCGAGACTCCGGAGCAGCGCGAGCCGCGCGAAGTAGAAGCGATCGTACGATCGCTCATGGGTTTGTTCGAGCAGTACATCAAAACCAATCGGAAACTGCCGCCTGAGTTGATGCAGACCTTGTCGGGCATCGACGAGCCGAACCGGCTCGCCGACACTATTTCCGCTCATTTGAGCGTGCGTCTCGCCGAAAAGCAGCGGTTGCTTGAATCGATCGATGTTGCGCAGCGGCTCGAACTTCTGGTCGGTCTGGTCGACGGCGAAATCGACGTTCAGCAGCTTGAAAAGCGCATCCGCGGTCGCGTGAAGTCGCAGATGGAGAAGAGTCAGCGCGAGTACTATCTCAACGAGCAGATGAAGGCGATCCAGAAGGAACTCGGCGAACTCGACGACGCGCCGAACGATATCGAAGATCTCGCCCGCAAGATCGCCGCAGCCGGCATGCCCAAGCCGGTGGAAACCAAGGCCAAGTCCGAGCTCAACAAGCTCAAACAGATGTCGCCGATGTCTGCGGAAGCAGCGGTGGTGCGCAACTATCTTGACTGGCTGTTGGGCGTGCCTTGGAAGAAGCGTACCAAGGTGCGCAAGGACCTGAGAGTCGCGCAGGAAACGCTCGATGCCGATCACTATGGCCTCGAAAAAGTGAAAGAGCGGATCCTCGAATATCTTGCGGTGCAGACTCGAGTGAAGCAGATGAAAGGCGCGATCCTCTGTCTCGTTGGTCCGCCGGGTGTGGGCAAGACTTCACTCGGCCGGAGTATCGCCAAGGCCACCAACCGTAAATTCGTTCGCATGTCGCTTGGCGGCGTGCGCGATGAGGCCGAAATCCGCGGCCATCGTCGTACTTATGTTGGCTCTATGCCGGGACGCATCGTGCAGAATCTCAACAAGGCCGGCAGCAAGAATCCGCTGTTTGTGCTCGACGAAATCGACAAGATGTCGATGGATTTCCGCGGCGATCCTTCAGCCGCGTTGTTGGAAGTGCTCGATCCCGAGCAGAACAGTGCCTTCAACGATCACTACCTCGAAGTGGATTTCGATCTTTCCGAGGTGATGTTCGTCGCGACTTCCAATTCCCTGAATATTCCGGGCCCATTGCTCGATCGCATGGAAGTGATCCGCATCCCGGGCTACACCGAGGAAGAAAAACTCAACATCGCCGAACGCTATCTGTTTCCGAAACAGTTGAAGGCGAATGGACTGAAAGCCACCGAATTGAAAATCGCCGAGGATGCGATCCGCGACATCGTGCGCTACTACACGCGGGAATCCGGCGTGCGCAATCTTGAACGCGAGATTTCCAAGATCTGCCGCAAGGTGGTCAAGGAGATCGCGCTGGCCGGACCGCAGAAATCGGGAAAAGCGATGAGGGCGGTTGCTGTCGCATCGAAGAATCTCGACAAATACCTCGGCGTGCGGCGTTTCGATTTCGGCCGTGCCGAGAACGACAACGAGATCGGCATGGTCACCGGTTTGGCTTGGACGGAGGCCGGCGGTGATCTGCTGCAGATCGAATCGACGTTGATGCCTGGCAAGGGCCAACTGATCCTGACCGGGCAACTCGGCGATGTGATGAAAGAATCCGCATCGGCAGCCTTGTCGGTTGTGCGCTCCCGCGCGGAGCGGCTCGGGATCGACGTGGATTTTCTGCAGAAGCTCGACGTCCACCTGCATGTACCGGATGGCGCGACGCCCAAGGACGGCCCGAGCGCTGGTGCTGCGATGACTACCGCGCTGGTATCGGCCTTGACGAAGGTGCCGGTACGTTCGGACATCGCGATGACCGGTGAGATCACGCTGCGCGGCAAAGTCACTGCGATCGGTGGATTGAAAGAGAAACTGCTTGCAGCGCTGCGTGGTGGCATCCGCACCGTGCTGATCCCCGAAGAAAATCGCAAAGATCTTGCCGATATTCCGAAGACGGTGACCGATCAGATCGACATCATTCCGGTTCGCTGGATCGACGAAGTGCTGGATCTGGCGCTTGAGCGTCCGATCGCGCCGTCCTCTGCCAGGAAAGACGCGAAGAAAGATGCGCGCCCGACCGCGCGCAAGACTGGTAAGCCGGGTATCGCGAATCGTCGCGAAGAGCGCAAACACTGAACGGCGCACGACTCGAAGCATGACGCCCTGTCGGCGCTGTTTTGGTGTTTTCATCGTGTTTTCACGCATTTTCAAGATGCTTTCTGTTGCGTGAACACCCCCTCGCTGGTATAACGGGCGCCTGCTGACGCAGGAATGCTCGCGTCTTTTCCGAGGTCGGGCGCGCGGACTCGCGTTCCGTCGCGATTCGCCGACGCGCCTCTTCATTTTTCTCAATCCTAAATGGGAGTTTCAACATGAACAAAGCCGAGCTTATCGATGCGATCGCCGCCGGTGCGGAACTGTCCAAGGCCGACGCGGGGCGCGCGCTCGATGCCACGGTCGCGGCCATCGCCAAGGCGTTGCAGAAGGGCGACACAGTGACCGTAATCGGCTTCGGTTCTTTCGTTGTCCGCGCACGTGCTGCACGTACGGGCCGCAACCCGAAGACCGGCGA
>JANLSB010000062.1:0-4065 GCA_031362125.1 Lysobacterales bacterium
CTGAAGGTGGGCGTTAGGCAAGCGCAGTTGACGGCGTTGCCAGACTGGTCAGGCTCGGGCGAGTTCAACGCGTGTGAGCGCGCCGTGCTGGAACTCTGCGACACCATGACGCGCCAGATTCAAGTGCCGCGCCAGACCCTGCTGGCTGTCAAGCAGCACTTGGGTGAGCAGCAGACGGTGGAGTTGGTGGCCACCATCGCGTCCTACAACATGGTGTCGCGGTTTTTGGAGGCGTTGCACATCCATGGCGATGATGTGCGCTGACGGTCATTGCGTGCGCGTGGCGCTAACCAATCTGGCGGTCTCGGGGTCGTAGACCACATCGGTGATGGATCCATCCCGGATGAGCTGAACCGCTTCATCAATCACATGCAGCGGCACCAGAAACCACTCCCTCGGCTTGACGGGATTTCCGAAACGGTCTTCGATGGTCAGGTCTAGCTGTGCTGCGCCGAACAGGCGATGGAATATGTTCTCCAGCTTGACCCGGTTCAGGTTGTGCAGCTTGTAGGTGGCAACCACGTCCACGTCAGCCAGCAGGTAGGTGGCATCCTTGTCCGCGCCCCCGATGCGGGCCTCCACGGTGCCACCCGTCACACCGATCTTGTGGATCAGCTCGCGGTGCTTCACCACGAACGGATGGTTGGACAGGCTGCGCAACACATAGATGGTTCCGGACTCGATGTCGTCGGCCTCTGCCTCGCCACCAAAGAGTGGCCCGATGTCCGGGTCGGTCAGGCGGCGGCCGGTGTCGTCCTTGTAGAGCGCGCGCTGCAAAGAGCGAATGAGTAGATCGCTCTCGGTACCATTGGCGTAGATCACTCGCAAGCGGCCATTGGTTTCATTGTTGGGTGTGCGGTACTGGTTTCCCACCTCGGCCACATAGGCCAGTTGCCCACCCAGGATGAAAAAGTTTCCGATGGCAATGCTGGCGTCGCGTCCGAAACGAAGCGTTCTGCGCACGCCAGTTTTCAGGTCACGCTCCACCTGCTCGAACAAGGGCTGGAACTTGTCAAAGTCGGCACACGGCGTGCGATTTGCAACCTCCTCTGCCGCACGCTTCTCAGTGCTGGTGCGCACATGGCGAAGCACGTTGATGTCGTTCAGGTCGCCGGGTTCGGCGCCGGCACGCACACCAATTCCCAACTCGGCCAGCAAGGCGTCTTCGTCCAGGCTATCCACATCGCCCGGTGCCACTGTTGCGCCCAACAGCAGGCCGGGGCGGTCCAGTTGAGCCAGCAGGGTTTGAGCTTCTGGCAACTTGCGCAGCTGGTCCAGGCGCACGGCATACAGACGCTCAAAGATGTCACGCCCTTCGCCATGCAGCGGCGCGCGGCCATGGGCCTGATGGAAGCGCAGAATGTCCTCAAAGCCCGCGATGATGCGTTCCTCGCGTGGGGTCCGGCTGGCGGCCTTGAGCGGGGCAACTTCAAGGCCAAGATCAGCCAGCAATTCGTCTTCGTCAATGTCAGCCATTGCCTGCTTCACTTTGTTTGGCCGCCAATTCCTGAGCCTTGTAGCGCACGAAAGCAGCCACGCCTTCGGCCATGCGCTTTTCCCATGCATCGGCAGAGTTGATGTCTGGCAAGCGGCCTCGCTCCTGCTTGAAAGTTCTGGCACGGGCGGTCAGTTCAACCGCCTCATCACGCGGAATGTTCACCTTCTTGGCGGCAATGCTGGCCTGCACCTGGCGCAGTGATTTTTCATCCATCGCCTTGGCCAACACCGCATAGGCGGCATCGAAAGGGTTGATGCGGTCGATCAGGTCTATGTCCAGGTCGCGCACATTGACGAATTTGCGCACGCCATCGAGCAAGCCCATGTTGCCCTGTGCAGTGCTGCCGCCCGTGCTCTCAACCGTACTGCTGCCCTCCGCGTCGGCCTGGGCCAGCAGCAGCTTGGCTTGCTGGGTGACATTCATGGCGGCGACGGCGTGTTGTCGGACGGCTTCCTGGTCAGCCTCACCCAACTCCGGGTAACGCTCGCGCACGATCTTGCCCATGCGCAACTGGGTCAGCTCCTCGGGCAGGGTGTTTTCCTTGTCGAACAAGCCGCGCTCCAGCACGGTCTTGTCCTGCAAGAAACTGGTGATGACTTCGTTCAAGTCTTCCCTGCAGATGCGTGTCGCCTCTGGGGTTTGTGGCGTGATCAGCCCGTTGACTTCCACATGAACCTGGCCGGTGTCCTTGTTCACCCCGGTGTTGCGGCCGCCGGCCTTGTAGCCTTCCTCGCCGTAGTCGAAACCGTCCTTCGGGCCTATGTTTCTTGGCGTGAACTCGTAGCGCGGCGCCAGCACCTGTTCCATCAGCAGGCTGGCTGAAATGGCCTTGAGCATGTCGTTCACCGCCTCGGCCACCGCGGCTTGTTCGGCCGTGGGCTCTGCGATCAGGTTGGTAAAGCGCGCCCTTTCCTTGCCTTCGGCATCGCGGGTGGCGCGGCCAATGATCTGCACGATTTCAGTCAGGCTGCTGCGGTAGCCAATGGTCAGTGCGTGTTCGCACCAGATCCAGTCAAAGCCTTCCTTCGCCATGCCCAGCGCAATGATGACGTCAACGTGGTCGCGGTTGCCCTTCTGCGCCGGGTCTTTCAGCGCCGCCAGCACGCGGGTCCGTTTGGACGGGTCGCTGTCATCCACCAGGTCGGCCACCTTCAGCGTGCGGCCGTCCTTGCTTTGCACCTGATGAAAGCCGGTGGCCGGGTCCACCCCCTTCCAATCCCCCAGCGCGTGCATGATTTCGTTCACTTCGCGTTCCTTGTCTTGCAAGCTTTCGCGCGAATTGACGCTGGGAATGTGGATGATGGTTTTGAGTGCCGGGTCCAACACCTTGGCGACGGCATCCACATACGGGCCTGTGTAGAAGAAGTAGCCGATGTCCAACGACTTGAGCCAACGGTAGCCGTTGAGTTGCTCGTAGTAGGTGAATGTCACCGTCTCGAACCGGGCTTCATCTGCGGGCACCAGCACCGCTTCGCTGTCGCCCCGGAAGTAGGAGCCTGTCATGGCCACCAGGTGCACCTTGTCGCGCGCAATCAGCCCGCCCAACTGCGCACCCAACTTGTTGTCCGGGTTGCTGGAGACGTGATGGAACTCGTCAATGGCGATCAGGCGGTTGTCGAAGGCCTCGACGCCCAGCTCATCCACCGCAAAGCGAAAGGTGGCGTGGGTGCAGACCAGCGCTTTGTCGGTGCTGGCCAGAAACTGGCGCACCGCGCCCACCTTGGACTTGGCCACGCGCGGCTCGTCCGCGCCGGGGGCGTTGCACAGGTTCCATTGCGGGGCCACCTGCCAGTCCCAATCAAAGCCGAAATGGCTCAAGGGCTCATCGGCAAAGCTGCTGCCAATGGAACGTTCTGGCACCACGATGATGGCTTGCTGCAAGCCCTGGTTGCCCAGCTTGTCCAGCGCAATGAACATCAGCGCGCGGGACTTGCCGGATGCGGGTGGGGACTTGATCAACAGGTATTGCTCGCCCCGCTTGGCATAAGCGCGCTCTTGCATGGCGCGCATCCCCAACGCGTTGGCTTTGCTGGAAGCGCCGGTGCGCGCCGTGGTGATGGACACCGACGGCACGGTGTAGGCGTTGGTGGGGTTGGTTGGCTTGCTCATGGAGCGTCGTTGTCCGTGGATGTGCTGCTGGCAGTCAGTTCACGCTCGATCTGCTCGATGCTGGGCAGACTGGTCTGCAATTCAGCAGGCAGCGACTCAAGCAGTTTGTATTCGGCAATGCCCATGGGCTGGGTCTTGTCGCCCAAGGCATATTCAGCCACGACCTTGTTTTTGCTCTTGCACAGCAACAGGCCAATGGTGGGGTTGTCGTGTTCGCTTTTGACTTGACGATCGACAGCGGTCAGATAGAAGCCAAGCTGCCCCAGGTGTTCGGGCTTGAACTTGCCTGCCTTGAGCTCGATCACCACATAGCAGCGCAGCTTCAAGTGATAGAACAGCAGGTCGATGAAAAACTCGTCCCCGCCCACGTTAAGCAGCACCTGCCGCCCGACGAACGCAAAGCCCGCGCCCAGTTCCAGCAGGAAGTCGGTGACGTGTTTCACCAGGGCAGTTTCAAT
>JANLSB010000068.1:0-4392 GCA_031362125.1 Lysobacterales bacterium
TCGGCGGTTCCATCGCCACGCTGATGACCGCGACCATTGCCGGTGTATTGATCCATTTGCGTTGACTTGAGACGGGCACCCGGCCCCCGCCGGACTGCCCGGACAATCAGGACCCCTGTTCCACCCACACCTCCGGAGCGATCCGGGGGTGTCTTTTTCAGAGCACGCGGAAAATGTCGAAGCCATCCCCCAGCCACACAGCCCCACAGGTCGTCGTTGTCGGTTCCTTCAACGTCGATCACGTCTGGCGCTGCGAAACCCTGCCGCAGCCCGGCGCCACCCACAGCGGCGACTATGCCAGCGGCCCCGGCGGCAAGGGCTTCAACCAGGCCACCGCCTCCGCGCGCAGCGGCGCGCGGACCGCATTCGTCTGTGCGCTGGGCGACGACCTGGGCGGCCATCATGCGCGCACGCTCGCGACTGCGGACGACATCGATCTTCGCGACCAGATCGCAGGCGTCCCCACCGGCAGTGCCGGCATCTTTGTCGACGCCCAGGGACGCAACATCATCATCGTCGGCCCCGGCGCCAATGCGGTGCTCGCGGCCGATTTCGTCGAAAGTCAGGCTGCGGCCATTGCCGAAGCCGCCGTGACCCTGGCACAGCTGGAATCGCCGTTGGACACGATCGCCACCGCGCTACGGCTCGCGCGCGAGGCCGGCCGGATCGCAATCCTCAACCCCGCGCCGGCAAACGTGGCGGTGCCGCGCGAACTGTTGGCATTGGCCGACATCCTCACCCCGAACGAAACCGAATGCGCCGGGCTCTTCGCCCGCCATCTCGGTGAGCGCATCGACGGCGAGGCCATTGCCAGCCTCGATTCACCGCGGCTGCATGCGCTGTGCCGCGACCTGCTGCCCGGCGGCACCGTGGTGGTGACGCTCGGCGCCGCCGGCTGCTTCGTCTCCCATCCCGACAACGCCACGCGCGGCGACGACAGCGCGTGGTATCGGCTGGCGGCAGAGCCCGCCAACCCGGTCGACACCACCGGCGCCGGCGACGCCTTCAACGGTGCGCTGGCAGCGGCGCTGGCGCTGCGCCCCGGGGCCGCATTCGCCATCCGCCTGCGCGAAGCCAACCGCTATGCTGCGCTTTCGACCGAACGCCCCGGCGCGGCGCTGTCGATGCCCACCCGCGAAGCGCTGGCCGCGCGGTTTCCAGCTTGAATCTTCACTCGTGACCGCTGTTTCTGCGTCTTTTCGTTGCTAATCTCTGTATTCCCACCATGGAGGACGTTCCGATGGCCGGCAAGTTCGTGATCAGCAAACGCAAGAATGGCGAGTTCCAGTTCAATCTCAAGGCCGCCAACGGCCAGGTGATCCTGACCAGCGAGGGCTACAGCGCGCTGCCGGGATGCGAAAACGGCATCGAATCGGTGCGCAAACACGCGCTGTCCGAAGCCAATTTCGACAAAAAGATCGCGAAAGACGGCAGCCCGTATTTTTCGCTGATGGCCAAGAACGGCGAATCCATTGGCAAGAGCGAGATGTACAAGAGCGCCGCCTCGCGCGACAACGGCATCCGCTCGGTGATGACCAACGCCCCTGAAGCCAAAGTCCAGAATCTCGCGGCGAAGTAACAACGCAACCCGCGCGAGCCCTGAAGCCCGGCTCCGGTCGGGCCCGACGTGGCGGCTTACAATGGGCCGATGCAGATCGGCCCGTACACCATCGCTCCCCGCGTGATTCTGGCCCCGATGGCCGGGGTCACCGACAAGCCGTTCCGACAGCTCTGCAAGCGGCTGGGCGCCGGCTTGGCGGTGTCGGAAATGACGATCTCCGATCCACGGCTGTGGAATACCCGCAAATCGCTGCATCGGATGGATCACGACGGCGAGCCCGCGCCGGTCAGCGTGCAGATCGCAGGTACGGAACCGCAAGTGCTGGCCGAGGCCGCGCGCTACAACGTCGACCACGGCGCACAACTCATCGACATCAACATGGGCTGTCCGGCGAAGAAAGTCTGCAACGCCTGGGCCGGCTCGGCGCTGATGCGCGACGAGGCGCTGGTCGCGCGCATTCTCGAAGCGGTCGTCGGCGCGATCGATGTGCCGGTGACCCTGAAGATCCGCACCGTCTGGGCCACCGGCCAGCGCAATGCGCCCACCATCGCACGCATCGCCGAGGCCAGCGGCATCGCAGCGCTCACGGTGCACGGCCGCACCCGCGACCAGCAGTACACCGGCGTGGCCGAGTACGACACCGTTGCCGAAATCAAATCGCTGCTGACGATTCCGGTGATCGCGAACGGCGACATCGATTCGCCGGAAAAGGCGCGCGCGGTGCTCGACGCCACCGGCTGCGACGCGGTGATGATCGGCCGGGCCGCACAGGGGCGGCCGTGGATCTTCCGCGAAGTCGCGCACTACCTCGCCACCGGAGAAACGCTGCCGTCGCCGTCGCTGGTCGATATCAGCAAGATCCTGCTCGGCCATCTCGATCATCTGCATGCGTTCTACGGCGAACAGCAGGGCGTGCGCATCGCGCGCAAGCACCTGGGCTGGTACGCGAAGGACCGTCCTGAAAACAGCGCGTTCCGCGCCGTGGTCAACCGCGCCGAAACCGCGGAAGCGCAGTCGCGATTGACACGCGATTATTTCGATGCGTTGATCGCGGGCGTTTTTCCGGAACTGCCGGCGGCGGCATAATGATGCAAGGCATCGCACGGAGATCGACATGAGTGACGACGACAAACAGACCTATCTGCATGGCTTCTCGAGCACCGAACAGGCACGACTGATGAGGCAGGCGCGGGTCGGCGAAGCAACGATCTTCCGCAACATCGATTACACCGGCGTGCAGCGATTGCTGGAAGTCGGCAGCGGCGTCGGCGCACAGACCGAAATCCTGCTGCGGCGCTTCCCCGACCTGCACGCGACCTGCGTCGATCTCAGCGACGCGCAGCTCGCCGCCGCGCGTGCGAATCTCGGCGGCATGGCGTGGCTCGAAGGCCGCTACACCCTGCAGCAGGCCGACGCCACCGATCTGCCGTTCGAGGCGCGCAGTTTCGACGCCGCGTTCCTGTGCTGGGTGCTCGAACACGTGCCCTCGCCGGCGCGCGTGCTGGCCGAAGTGCGCCGCGTCCTCTCGCCCGGCGCGCCGGTCTACATCACCGAAGTGATGAACGCGTCGTTCCTGCTCGACCCCTATTCGCCGAACGTGTGGAAGTACTGGATGGCGTTCAACGACTTCCAGCACGAGAACGGCGGCGACCCGTTCGTCGGTGCGAAGCTCGGCAACCTGCTGCTGGCCGGCGGCTATCGCGACGTGACCACCGAGATCAAGACCTTCCACTTCGACAACCGCGAGCCGGCGCGACGCAAGACCATGATCGAGTTCTGGGAAGAGCTGCTGCTGTCGGCTGCGGATCAACTGATCGATGCCGGCTGCGTCACCACCGAAGTGGTCGACAACATGCGTCGGGAGATGCATCAAGTCCAAAGCGACCCGAACGCGGTGTTCTTTTATTCGTTTGTGCAGGCGCGGGCGGTGGTGTACTGATCACGACGTCGTCTCCGGACATCGTCGGGCTCCCGCCAGGAAAGCCTTTCGCCCCGATCAGACAAGGATTCGCCGCTGAAAAGCCCTGCTGCAGGGCAAACCGGCGCGCCATCGCCCGCTCGTCCGCAGCGAGTCGGTGCGGCAGCGCTACAATCCTGCGCGTCGGCAATCAATCAGTCTTCGCACGCATGCCATCTCTCCTGATCGAATTCGGTATCGGCTTTTCGCTGGCAGCCTCGGCGCTGTTGTTTCTGCTGATGACGACGAACACCCACGACCTGCCCATGCCGCTGGCTTCGCGCGTCGGCGGCGGGATCATGTTGGCCGGCCTCTGCCATACCCAATGGGTCCATTTCCTGGCCCTGCGTGGAGAGGGCGAACTTTGGGGCGGGCTCGCTTATGGCCTGATTCTGGTCGCCCAGAGCGCCGGCTTTTACTGGCTGTTGCTGGGCATGCTGCGTCCGCCGAAGACGCGCTGGCACCCCCTGGAATGGAGTCTGCCTGTGCTTCCGGTGGTGGCGATCGCTGCGTTGCCGATCCAATACGGTCCGGTCGTGGCGTTGACCGGTGGCGTCGTCATCACCGCGCACATCGGCATGCTGCTTTACCGCGTACGCACCCAGCGTCGCCACTTCCGGATCGAACTGCGCACGCTCGCCCTGTTCGGCCTGATGTCACTGGCTCTTGTCGGTCTCGGGTTCTCGGCACCCATCCTCGGTTGGCGTTCGTTCGCCGCTGCCTACGCCGTGTTGATCTCGACCGGGTTTCTGTTGGTGCTGTACCTGCTGTTGCGATTCCCGGATGTCGCCCGCAAGACCGAAGAGGCCGTTACCACGGCCTATGCCGTGTCGACGCTGGGCAAAGTGGACATCGAACGCGCCGTGGCGGCGCT
>JANLSB010000093.1:0-2393 GCA_031362125.1 Lysobacterales bacterium
CCTAATGCCAGTCAGTTAAGCTGACTGGCATTTTTTTGCTGTGTACTTTTGAGGTCGCCGTTTGACTTCACGTGGACAAGAGCGTTGTCGTCTGGGCGGCAATAGATAGGCGCGGGCTTGCTGTCGAAGCCGTGCAAGTCGTTTGGGAAAGGCGCCCGGTGTTTCCAGCGGGGCATGGCGCAGTTCGGCGACGATGGCTCGGGTAAATCCTTGGAAACTCAGACGGGTTGGCGCAACGCCCATTGCGTCGGCGGTTTGGTGCATCTCCCGACGTAGCAGGTTGTAGGCGATCAGCAGGCCCCAGACTTCCTGCCGTACCAACTCGGGACGTTTGCTGCGCAACACGATCTCGTTGTCTTGCATGCTTTGCTTGATCTCACGAAAGCCAAGCTCGACTTCCCAGCGCTGGCGATAGCTCGCTGCCACTTGATGGGCGGGATAGCGAACGGCGTCGTCCAGCGAGGTGAGGTAACGCCGACCCGAAGGACAAACGATCAGCCGCGCCTCCCAGAATTCAGGCAGTTGCGGATGCTGGCGACGTGCTTGCGGCGACACCGGCAGGCGCACCCACGCATCGCCTTCACCCAAGGAACGAATCACCTCATGGCGCAACGGGGACTTGGCCCGCATCAGCCAGTGACGCTGGCTGCCTGCTCCTTGCCAGGCCAGCAGAAAGGTCGCCGAGTAGTAGGCGCGGTCGAAGATTGTCAGCGAATCATTGGGCACATCCGCGATCAAGTCGCGAGCGTAGCTGAGCTCGCCGGTAGTGTATGCACCGAAGGCGGCAGCCCGGATCAGATGGGAATGAACGTCCATCAGACAGACGGCGCGCACCTGTGGCCAGTTGCCGTCACCTTGCGATGATCGTCCGCCCCCGAAGGCCTTGCGATGCGCGGGGGTATCAGGCGTCGACCAGACGACCCCATCCACCGCCAACACACGCAGCCCCTGAAAGCGTCCGCCATCCGCAGGCGGTGCGGCACACCATGCCCGGCTGATCTGATCGAACAAATGCGCCAGCGGGGCTTCACCCAGCCGTTGACGCCCCTGGGCAGCGGCACTGGGAGCTGGAAACATCTGTTCCTCGGTCCCCAGCGCCAAGCCCAGCTGACGAACGATGTGCCAGATCGGTTCGTTGCGAAACAACGCCAGCCCGATGACCAACCAGATCAATCGATCGGCAGGCAGACGCCGCCGACGCAGCGAGGTGGTCCCTGTGGCATGCAGCGCTTGTTCGATCCAGGCGGCAGGAATGAGTTGGCTGAAACGGTCAAACGCGTCGGGCGACAGCTCGCCTACCGCATCAAGTTGCGCTTGAAGGACTGGGTTCAAAGCAAGAGGCTCATGGAAAACCATGAGCCTCTTGGACTGCTACCGCTGCGTCAATGGCTTAACTGACTGGCATTAGCTGCGAGGCCGGCTTTTTCATTTTTCGCGGACGCATTCCGAGACTCAGCGTCCCGGCACGCGGCAGCAGCGCCGCGCCGCGGTGAGGGCCGCGCTGGTGCTGCCGTTGTTGCGCGCGCCGCAGATGCCGCCGCCGCGCAGGCTGGAGAACACGATCGGCATGAACCACGAGCCGGATTCGCAGTCGAGCTGGGTCGCGGTATAGCCCGCCGCGCATGCCGGCGCGGTGACCTGGCCGGTCGAGCCCGCGCTGATCGTCGCCGTGGCCAGACCCGAATCAACGCACGACAGCGCTGTGGCGCGCGGCGGCGCGAAGTAACCCACGATGTCCACCACGTAGTCGGACTCTGCGAAGGTGAAGATCGAAAAGTCCGAGGCCGCCGCGGGATTCGGAATCCTGCTGATGATCGCGCTGTTGACGATGGCCTCGGCGGCGTAGTTCACGCTCGCGGTGTCCGGCCGGAGGGTGCCGTGCGGGAAGACCGTAGCGTAGCCGGCCTGGACGGGCACCACGGCGGTGACGTTCAGCGCGACGGCGGAGGGAATCTCGCCCTGCATGCCGCAGCTGCCGCTGCTGCCGCCCTGGCCCGCGTAACTGCCGATGCCCGCAGCCTTGAAACTGCGGGTCTGGCCGGCGCCGATTGCGCCCCCGGCATTGCGGGTGTCCACGATCCGGCAGGGCTGGATCGGCGTATAGACCAGATCCTCGCCCAACGCGCCGAGCGCCTTGCCGATCGTCGGAATCTCCCGCACCGGCGTGCTTGGCGCGGCCGCGGCGAGCCCATCGATGATGCGATCGTCGTCGACGCGATGACCCACGCCGCCCAGCGCCGCCAGCGCCCCCTCGAAGGTGTCGCGGCGCAGGGCCTCGCGGAGATTGTCGGCATCGTCGTGGGCGAAGGTCGGCACCATGCGGCCGCTCCACACGCGAACGTCGACGCCGTACACACGCTCGGCGTATCCGCCCCATTTCAACACGAAGCGCC
>JANLSB010000099.1:0-4107 GCA_031362125.1 Lysobacterales bacterium
GACAGCTCGAACGCCATACCGACGTTGCCTGTGAGGTCGTCCGGTTTCAGCGAGACGCCCGGCACGGTGCCGCTGGCAGGAACCGATATGTCGTAGCGGCTGTAGCGCGCACCGTAGTTCAGATCGAAGCGGCCGCGACGCCAATCGTCGCCGGCATAGACCGCCCAGCTGTTCATACGTGAGCCATCGGGGAAGCGCGGTACGCGCACGCTGAACGCGCCGGTGATGATATCGACACGTGTTTTCGAGGAATCCACATCGTCGCGGTAGTGCTCGAACCCATAACTCAGATGATGCTCGCTGCCGATGACCTTGCCGAACTGACCGGACACGCCGGTGGTGGTATCGCGGTTGCGCTCGGTTTCGAGGTTCGGCGTGCCGGTGGCGCGGGTAAGCCGGTCGTCGACGATCTTCTGACGACCCAGGCGCAGTTCGCCGCTGTCGAACAGCGCGTTCGGTTTGTCGATACGCCAGCGCAACTGCGCGAAACGGCGCTGCTGCGGCTCGAAGAAGAACACCGCGTTCTCGGGCGCGGTCTGGCCGAAGCCGGGCACCAGCGCGTCGTGACGCGGCGTGCGCGGCTGTTCGGAATACTGCAGGCTCAACGTCAATTCATGGCCCGGCGCGATATCGGCCCGCCACTTGAAGTCGCCGCTGCGCTGTTTGAAAGCGGTGAACGGCCGAGTTTTTCCGTCGCCGCTGCGTAGATCCTTGACGTCCTGCGACGTCACGCCGAGCGAAAAAGCCATGCCTTTACGGCCTCCGGCCACATGCGCGCGCGCGATGAACGCGTCGTCCGCACTGGCGGCGATCGCCCGCAGCCTGCCCTTCCACTGCCAGGCCTCCCCGTCGAAATTCAGTTCGGGCGTGAGCATCTGCACCACACCACCCATGGCGTCGCCGCCGTACAGCGTGCTGGATGGACCACGCACGACTTCGATGCGGTCAAGGCTTTGACCGTCGACCAGTGCGATGTACTGGTTCGGCGCGTTGCGGAAGATCGCGTTGTTGAGACGGAAGCCGTCCACGAGGTGCAGCACTTCAGAACCTTTCAGACCACGCACGATCACCACGCCCTGCCCGGGAGTGGTCTGTTGCACGAAGGTGCCGACTTCGCCGTGCAGCGCATCCATCGGCGTCTGCGGCGCGATTTCACGCAGGCGCGCGCCACCGATCGTGGTGGTCGCCGCCGGCACATCCAGCGTGGATTCGGGGCGCTTGGTCGCGGTGACTTGCACCGTATCCAGACACACGACATCACTGTCGCTGCAGCGCTCACCGAATTCCCGGGCGGCATCCGCCGCCATGACACGACCGGCCGCCGAGGCCAGCATGGCGATGACTGCCGTGGATGCCCCGATTTTCCTCATCCCGATTTTCCTCATTAATCCCTAATCCCTAATCCCTATATTCCTGAAATCCAAAAAAAGAAGAAAAAGTCTATCGCTCGAATCGCGCCGCCCTGTGACGACTTCGACTGGACCATGGATCCGTGAATGGATCGGTGAAACGCCGAACCGGCGCTGCCGTGGCAACACCGGTTCGTTACCGGCCAGGGCCGGTGGTGAATCACCGTAACCAAGCCGCTTCCGGTGAAGGAAGCGGCGGCCCTCTGCCCTTGCGGACAGGAGGCGGGTCATTACGGCGAGATCGTGCCCTTCAGCGACACCCCCGAGTACGCCGCATAAGCTCCGCGTCCAGGCCCAGCGCTTGCTCATGACGCGAGTGGACCATGCGCGCCGCGCCGGAGGCGGCGATGGCGGCATTGTTCTGTTTCACCCGGGCCATATCCTCGCGGTGGAGGTCGGCGCGGCCGGCAGCCGAAGCGCCGGTGGTCACCAAAGCCAGCGCGGTCGCGGCGGCCAATATGTTCAAATGTCGGTATCGATTCACAACTCTCTCCCTGACGCAGTGTGATGAATTGAATGACCGCTTTCGCGGCTGCCCCAACACCTGCTGACACACGGAATCTCCGTTCCAACGCACCCGGAGGCGACCGTCGAAGTTGAGGCATGTCATGCGTCGTCACCCTCAGTAGCCCCTGTCGGGTGACTGAACCGACCCTAAGCGGAACTGACGTACTGCGTCAACTGTTGACCCTATGGCGCATCACCGTGTCGATGACATAGCGACAGACTGTCAAAGAAATAGCGATCCCAACGATCGAAATGAGATGGAAATCTCATTTTCGAGTTTGCCTGAAATCATTGCATACGATTTCTGACGCATCGCAACAAGTGTTTGCGCAGGTCGGTACCGGTGCGACCAAAAGCTGAAAAACGCTGCAGAACCGGTACATCGGCCAAACACAGCCGAGGTTCTCTGCCAGTGCACCCGACCCCTGCATGGCGACCAAAAAAAGCCCCAGCCGGAGCTGGGGCTTTTCGGTTGGTTCCAGAAACGCCTGCCGGCATCTGCAGACAGATGCAAGTGACTTCTCTTACGGAGTCCGCGTGGCCTTCAGGGTCACGCCCGAATACGCCGCGAAGGCACGGACGTTGGCGTAATACACGCTGCCAACGGCCGGGTTGGTGAACGTGCAGGTTTCAGCGTTGCCGCTGGTATACGTGGTCGCGCCATCGCCGAAGGTCATCGCCGCGCCGTCCAAGAATGCGTTCTCGTAGTTGCTGCTGTAATGCACCTTCATCTCCAACTGGAACGTCAACGGCGCCTTGCCGATGTACGCGTTGTACATGTTGAAGATCACGCCGCCGAAGAAATGCGCGTCGTTCAGCGGCGAGTACGCACCGTTGATGGCCTTCACGGTGTTACGCGGGCAGGTGTAAGAGAACGCAGTTGTGCCGGAGGTGCCGCCGTTGAGATTCACCGTCTTCACGTTCGTGTTGTTCATGGTGCACGTGGTGCCCGACTGGGTCACGTCCATGAAGCCGAAGTTGGTGCCGTACTCGTACTGGCCGGTCTTGGCGTTACCGCCGGGGCCGGTGCCGACCAGCGCATGCTGCAGGTTGTCCCACTGCTTCAGCACGCGGCCGGTATCGGCATCGACGATCACGGTCGGACGCGTCGGCGAACCGCCGTTGCGGGTCTCGGCGAAGTACTACACTACATACGCCTTGCGCGCGCGACCGTGATCGTCGATGTGGATCGTCAGTTCCGATTTTTCGGCGGCGGTGCGCATGAAGCCGACGCGATTGCCCAGACCGGCGCTCTTGCCGATGGCGAGGGCGCGGCTGCTGTTGAGGCGCGGTTTGCCGGCCGGGATATCGCTGGCGAGGCCGGTCACTTTCTGGCCGAACAGTGTGCTGAGACACTGATGTGATTGGAATGTTGATTGATGCGGTTACCCCCGCGCCCGCAGACGCAAGAATCCGAACCGCGTGCGCCGCAAGGCGCAAGCGGATGCAGGATTCAATGCGTAGCGACACCATCCGAACTGCTCCTTATCGGATGGCCGGGTCGACCCTGATCGGAATCGTAGGGCGGCGTCAACGGTCGTTCTGCAACGGCCATGCTTTACACGGCCATGCGTGACAGCATGTCAAGTATTTGCGAAAAAAATCAGTAACCCGAGATGGATTTCACACTGTCGTAGCGACGTACTGCCGATGTATACGATTTCTGCTGCGATGCAGCGCGCATTCGCGCCAATGCGCTGGACCGCGCCTGCGGCCATGTCCAAACGCACCACAGCGCATGGCAAACCAGACCCGGAATCAGAACATGCCGGTGTCGAGCCGGGCGGCCTCCGACATCATGCTGCGGTTCCACGGCGGATCGAACACCAGATCGACATCGGCCTCGACAACGGTCGGAATCATTTCCAGCTTGCTGCGGACGTCGTCGACGAGGATGTCGCCCATGCCGCAGCCGGGAGCGGTCAGCGTCATCCGCACCTCGATCCGGCGGGCGCCGTCATCGGTGCGGGCCACGTTGGCCTCGTACACCAGCCCGAGATCGACGATGTTGATCGGGATTTCCGGGTCGAAACAGGTCCGGAGCTGGTTCCAGACGAGTTTTTCGACCTCGTCGTCGCTGGCGCCCTCGGGTAATTCGATGGCCGGTGGCGGCTCCTTGCCGATGGCGTCGGCATCTTCGCCCGCGATCCGCATCAGATTGCCTTCGACGAACACCGTCCAACTCCCGCCC
>JANLSB010000102.1:0-2377 GCA_031362125.1 Lysobacterales bacterium
CGCGCTTCGTAGCCGGTGCGATAAGCCGGCGCATAATCGGCGTAATTGTGGTTCGCGACGTAATAGGGTTCGCGCTCGTACTGTGCGCGCCAATAAGTGTCTTCAGCCGTCGGATTGACCGCTTCACCCACACCTTTGCCCGCCAGACCACCGACCACAGCACCCACCGCCGCACCTGCCACCACGCCGAGGGGACCGGCGACGGCACCGATCACCGCGCCGGTCGCTCCACCGGCAGCGGCACCAACACCGGTACCGACCGGGTGCGCACCCGGCGTACCGGTGATCGGATCGCGGTTCAGATCTTTGTCGCGCATGTCTTGATCGTGCTTGTCGTTCATTGCATTCACCTTCGAAAGGGGGGCGCTTCGACAATCCGTCGAAGCTCAGCAGGAAGGCGCAACATCCATGCCATTCCACGGTCGCTTTTGTTTGCTGGTGTTTTCTGGCGAAGAGCCATCTGCCGTGCGGCGGCCGCATCGCGGATCGCACGATGTCCGTGCATTCGGCATGAAGACGCGATACGCGCATGCCAGTGATGCCTCTCATCTCCGGCGTGGTGTCCTCGATCAACCGCACGGCCTCATCCGCCTTGCGCTGGGATTCGCGGATCTCCGCTCCGGTGGGCGGACGCGGATACGGCCGGCTCTGCGACCACCAATTGCGGTTCGTAGACGACGATGGTGGGCCGGACGACCGGAGCGCGAACGGTATCGCGCGGCGGTTCGCTTGCGGTATCTGCGGTGCGATCGAGCATCTCCCGGACGATCAGCACAAACGCAATCGCGAACACAAGCGCCAGCAGCCAAAACAGAGGATTCGCGCGAGCACGCGGCTCTGACGCGTGTGTTGGGACAGGCGTATCGCTCTGCGCCGACGCATCCTCGGGCAACGGCCCAAGCATCCCGCGCAATGTCTCACCATCGATCAGCTTCACATGCCCGTGGCGCTGCGCGGCTTCGATCGCGGCACGGGTGAACTCGCCGCTGCTGACCAGGATCGCACCGGTCGCGCCCTCGTTGACCATCACGCCCAGCAGTTCGTGCACCGCGTCGTGCGTCACCTGCTTCGCGTTCCAGTGTTTGCACTGCACCAGCACGATCTGGGCTTCGCGGCGGATCCTCAGATCGACGCCGCCTTCGAACCTGGCACCCGTCCCCCCGGTGCCGGCATGCTCGACCCACCAGCCGACCTCACGATAATACGTCGCGAGCAGGCGCTCGAGCTCCGCCCAGCCGATGCGGCTGAGCGCATCGTCGTGGCGATGGCTGACGTTCTTGAGTCCGTGCATTCCGCCCCCTGCCGAATCGTGCTTGTCGATGGGTCGGATCGGCCTGCGACACCACCATGGTCACATACGAAGACCGGGACAGAAAGTGCCTTCGCCCGGAATCGGATGCAGACGCATGGCCGAATTTCATCGCTCGTCGCGTTTCCCGGATTGCGCCCGGAATTCCGCCTGTCGGCCGATGCCATTCCGCGACGAAACCTGTGCTGTTCACTATCTGTTTTCACAAATGGGAGGCGTCATGATGGCTTCACGCAATTCGAAACGCTCGCTAGCGCTGTCCACGCTTCTGATCGCTGCAGCCGCGCCGATGCTGGCGCAGACCGCAGTGGCCGCCGATGGCGAACCGGCCATTCTCTGCGCACTGCACGCTTGTATCGTCGCGCACACGACCCAGGACAGCGATGGCGACAACGTCAGCGATGACGACGAGCGCGCGGCCGGAACCAACCCCTTTGATGCGACCAACACGCCAAGTATGTCGAAGCTCCAACAACTGCTATCGAAAGGCCTGCTGCCTTCGTTCCAGGGCGGGCGTTCGGTACTGATCGTGTTGCCGACCAGAGCGCCCAATGGCGCATCGATCCTTGGTGGCCCGATAGCGCTGCCTGGACGGAAAAACGTGCTGTCGGCGCTCGGTATCAACGCGGATCAGTTGGGAGGCCTGAATCTTACCAACGGGCTCGCCATCGCGATCGGCAAAGGGCCAGGGGCCGGCGGCAAACCACCGGTACGCTTCGGCGGCATCGATATGAGCCTGATCAGCGCTGGCGGCGGACCGTCGCCAGCTACGATCGATGTTGCGCTGAAACATTCGCCCAACAAGGGGGTGTGGCCCGCCGATATCGCAGTCGGCAATTCGGGCCAGACCTCGTTGGGGAGCAGCCACGGCAACACTCTAGTGACCCGCGACGATGGCAGCGCCGACATGGTCATCTGGACCACAGTCGGCAACACCACGTCCGTTCAGGTCACGAGCACTGACGGAAAAGGAAAGCCGAACGGAGTGTCGAACGCGTGGAGCAGTTCGAACACAAGCACAGACAAAGCAGGAAACACGACAGCCACCTCCAACACCGCCTGGTCGAG
>JANLSB010000191.1:0-2342 GCA_031362125.1 Lysobacterales bacterium
GGCCTCGACATGCTGCGCCCGCCGTACAACAGCAAATCGCGATGGCTTCTCGATCGGATCATCCGCATGGCATGACCGCATCCAGCGCAGGACCGGGCACTGCGGTAAGCAATCAGCGCAGCAACCAAGCGACGCGGCAACGACGTCAAGACGCAATCAGTACGGAAGACGACATGGAAGCGACACATCCTCAAAACGCGATGTCCCCGACTACCCGGATTCCCGATTGGTATCGGGAACACATGCGGCCGGCCTGCGAGTTCATCGCCAAGCTCAATCCGTTCCCGTTCGAACAGCCCAGCGACATCTCCGATTTCATAGCGCTGCACCAGAACGATTACCTGCGATTGGGCAATCACCCGGACGTCATCGCCGCTCGCGATGAAGCCAACGCCCGCAACCGGAACGAGTCGTTCATGTCGTCGGTCTATGGCGGCGGCTCGGACGAATGCGAACTGTTCCGCCGGGCCGTTGTCGAGTGCATGCAGGCCGAAGACGTACTGCTGACCACATCGGGCTGGGCGGCGAACGTCGGCCTGATCGAGGCCATCGCGCCGGTGCTCAGGCCGGTCTACATCGACAACCACGCGCACGCGTCGCTGTACGACGGGGTCAAACTCTCGCTCGGCAAGAAGGTTGTGGTCGAGCACAACGATCCCGAAAACCTGCTGACTCGCATCGCCCACAGCGGTCCGGGCATCGTGGTGATTGATGCGGTCTACAGCACCGATGGCGCGATCGGCGACATCGCCCGTTATCTCGAGATCTGCGAACAGCACGACTGCGTGCTGGTGCTGGACGAAGCGCATTCGTTCGGTCTGTTCGGTGACGGCGGTGGGCTGGCGGTCGAACTCGGGCTCGCGGATCGGGTCCACTTCCGCACGGTCAGCCTCAACAAAGCACTCGGCGGGCATGGCGGTCTGATCGCCGGCAATCGCGAGATGATGCAACTGGCCCGTGCGCGCTGCCGATCGATCATCTTCAGCTCGGCGACTTCAAGCGTCTCGGCCGGTGGGCATCGCGCTGCGTTGAAAGTGCTGGTCAATGATCCGGGTCGCGCGCGCCGCTGCCTGCATAACGCGGAGATCTTGCGCCAGCGCTTCCATGCGCACGGCATCGACACCGGAGACAGTCGTTGCCAGATTGTGTCGATCTTTTTCGATGACGAGCAGCAGACCTGCGAATTCTACGATCGCCTTCGCCGTGCCGGCATCCTCACCTCGGTCTTCCTGTACCCGGCGACGCCGGCAGGCGTCGGTCTGGTCCGCTACTCGGTGCATTCGGAGCTGACCGGGCAGGAAATCGACGAGACGGTGAAGCGTACGGTCGAAGCCCTGATGGCGATGGGCCGCCCGGTGTGCAAGGCCGCTTGACCCCTACGAACGTATGGCTGGAAGCGGCCAGCGCGACAATTTTCTAAGGAGACGACATGAGCGAGCAGAACAAACAGAAGGGCGGCAAAGCGGATAAGCAGGGAGATCTTGCGATCCATCCCTACATCGGCGGCACCACCAGCAACCTGATCGCGAACGTGATCAAGAACGGCGGCGTCAGCGTCTCGAAAGTTCCGGCATTCCTGCTGACTCTGGTCGGCACGTTGGTCACTGCGCCGCTCAGATTCGCCGAGTACTTGCTGTATTCGCGCAAGCTCGAAGCGCTGAAGTTCGCCCAGGATCCTATCTTCATCGTCGGCCACTGGCGCAGTGGCACCACCCATCTGCACAACGTCATCAGCCAGGACAAACGCCTGGGATATCTGACCACGCTGCAGGCGGTCTTTCCCACCTGCAGCATCCTGCTCAGCCGCAGCGCCGCGATGAAGAAGGCGGTAGCCAAGCTGCTGCCGGAAAAACGGATGATGGACAACGTGAAGATGGGCATCGACTTGCCACAGGAAGAAGAGTTCAGCGTGTCCTGTCTCACCACATCCTCGCACCACTGCAATCATTTTCCGCGAACAATCCGCGAGAGCTTCGACAAGTATGTACTGATGAACATGCCACCCGAAGAAATGTCGCGCTGGAAAAATGCTTACATGAGCGTGATTCGCAAGGCCGCGTTCATGGCCGGGGGCAAGCGCCTGATCCTCAAGAATCCTTACAGCACCGCGCGCATCGAAACGCTGTTGGAGCTGTTTCCCAACGCCAAATTCATTCACATCTCTCGCAATCCCTACAACATCTACGTCTCGGCGCTGCACGATTTCATCAAGGAAGCAGAGGAGATGGCGCTGCAGGAGTTCACCGAGGAGGATTTCTCCGCGCTGTGCTACGAGCTGTACGAGAAGCTCATGAAACAGTACTGGAAGTCCATCGAGAAGGTCCCCAAAGGCAATCTGTGCG
>JANLSB010000127.1:0-2527 GCA_031362125.1 Lysobacterales bacterium
TTTGTCTGTCTTTGCAGCCACCCAGCGCCAGAGCCCCGACGATGGCTGCGGCCAATACTGCCTGTGTCGTACGTTTCATGGTGTCTCCCCGATGGTCCGTTGACCTGTGGAAGGCAGACTCCACCCGACCGGTCGGGCGCGCTCTGATCTGGATCAAATGGGTTACGATTTTCCGGCCCGACCCGGCGGGGCTTGATCACGATCAATGCGGGGGACGGCAATGCCACGGAAGCTCTCGACCATTCACAAGGAAACCCTGCCATGCATTCACGTCGCACCCTGCCGGTGCTGGCGCTCGTTGCCGCCAGCGCACCGCTTTACGCCGCCTCACCGATCGGTCTCGAATGGGATCTGCGCACCCGATACGAACACGTCGCCGACGACGCCTTCGCGAATTCCGCCGACGCCACTACGCTGCGCCTGCGCTTCGGCCTGCGCGGCGACTTCGGCCACGGCTGGAGTGCATTGATCGAAGGCGAAGGCATCGCCAACACCGGCGATCCCTACAACAGCGGCGCCAATGGCCGCACCGCGTATCCGGCTGTGATCGACCCGACGGGCGCGGAACTCAATCAGGCCTGGATCGGCTGGAAGAACGATCGTTTCGGCGCCACCGTCGGCCGCCAGCGGCTGATCTTCGACAACCAGCGTTGGGTGGGCAACGTCGGATGGCGCCAGAACGAACAGACCTTCGATGCAGTGGCCGTCGACTTCAAACCGGACGATGCATGGACGCTGCGCTATGCATGGCTGGACAAGGTGCACCGCGTCTCCGGCGACGACGCCCGCGATCCACTGGCGCGCGAACGCGACCTGTCCACGCATCTGCTCAGCGGCGCCTACAAACACGACAAACAGCAGTGGACCGGCTACGTCTGGCTGCACGATGACCGCGATGTCGCGACGGCATCCACCGCCACCTACGGCCTGCGCTGGACCGGCACGCATCCGCGCGACGACATCATTTGGGGCTGGACCGCTGAACTCGCGCGACAACGCGATCACGCGAACAACCCGCTCGACTTCTCGCACAGTTACTGGCTGCTGGAGCCATCGCTGCAGGCGCACAACATCACCTGGAAACTCGGCTGGGAACACCTCGGCGGCAACGGCCGCCACGCACTGCAAACGCCGCTGGCGACCTTGCATGCGTTCAACGGCTGGGCCGACAAATTCCTGGTGACGCCGTCGCGCGGCCTTGATGATGTGTATGTCAGCGCGAACGGCAAAGCCGGCAAGTTCGCGTGGGTCGCGGCGTATCACGACTATCGCGCCGACACCGCCAGCGCGGCCCTCGATCACTACGGTCGCGAACTCGACCTCTCGCTGTCGCGCCCGCTGTGGAAGGATTGGTCCGGGCTGGTGAAAGTCGCCGACTACCGCGCCGACGACTTTGCGCGGGATACGCGGAAGCTGTGGGTGCAGGTGGAATACAAAGGCAAGTGGATGCCTTGATCGCTGCGCTCCGACCCGTGCAGGGCTGTGCGCAGTGAAGCCCAGCGTCGGCGGGCGGCATGCCAGCGATACGCAAAGGTCTCGATTGCGTATCGCGGAACCGCCGAGGGCGATGACCAGCTTCGCCGTTGAAAACCCGCCATCAGGCACCGGATGGAGTGTCGCGGAAAACACAGCACGGAGATCGGCGATGACGACCGTGAAGAAATACGTCCCGCCCGGGATGAACGCACGGCGATAATTCGGTATCCCCCGTCATCGCTATCCCGCACCCACCACCCCATCAGGCAAATCCTCACGCCACCGTCAGAAATCCATGCATTCGTAGGGTGGGCCCCTGGCCCACCGCACCGCCGATCACCACAAAAGCAAGCGTCAAACGGGCGCATATGCGGAATTTTTTTGCGGGGGAAGGTGGCTTGATTTCACGAGCGGTGGGCCAGGGGCCCACCCTACTTGCTGGGCGGGGATGGTGAAAGTCGCCGATTACCGCGCCGATGATTTTGCGCGGGATACGCGGAAGGTATGGGTGCAGGTGGAATGCAAAGGCAAGTGGATGCCTTGACCACTTTGCTCATACCTTTGCAATACGTAGGTTGGGCTGAGCGCAGCGAAGCCCAGCATCTCCGGCGGCATGCCAGCGATATTGAACCGCCAAGCTGGCGGAGTGCTCGTGGAATGAGTAGCCGGGCTGTGCGTGCTGCCGGTCGAGGCGTGCGGGTCGCCGCTGAGCGGATTGGGGCCGCGCAGCGAGACGAACACCCGATTGCCCGACGGCGAAACGTCCGCAAGGTCCGGCGCCAGACCGGCCGGACCGCCGAGGTTGAGGTCGACCGTATTCACGTTCGCGCCGGTGGCGGTATCGAACACTTCCGCAACGTTCAGAATGCGATCGAACACCCAGACAAAGCGCTCGTGCTTCATCACGGCCAGACCATGCGAATCGCGTTCTCGGCCATTGTCCGAATAGAGATGGAAAGGGGCCGGCGTGTTGGAGCCATTCGCAGCGCTGTAGCCCGAGAGCGGAAAAGCATAGACGTCGAACCCGCTTTGATGCGTGGGCGTCCCGCCG
>JANLSB010000201.1:0-5212 GCA_031362125.1 Lysobacterales bacterium
TGCGCTTCCCGGTGTTCTCGCGCAACCGTTACGACGTGGAGCGCCCGGGCGAACTCGACTACGACCTGCTGCTGTACGTCGCCAACTGGCCTTCGGCCCGCGCCTATCCTTGGAAAACGCTGCTGCGTGCCCGCGCGATCGAAAACCTCTGCTACGTCGCCGGCCTCAACCGCGTCGGTACCGATGGCAACAATCTTCATTATGCCGGCGACAGCGCGGTGATCGATTTTCTAGGACATTCCGTCAGCGAATGCGGTGATGAGGAAGTCGTCGTGACCACTAGACTTCAGGCGAAAGAACTCGCTGCGCATCGTGAGCGTTTTCCGGCGATGCTGGACGGGGATGCGTTTTCACTCTTGTAAAATAGCCTTGTATCGCATGGCACGTTTTCTGTATGGGCGGCTGTTGAAAAGCACCGCTCCTACACATGCTGGCGCGTCAATGCGATGGGCGATGGAAATACACCCGCTCTGCCGCCCAGCGCATCGGCGCTGAACCCAGCATCAGGTCGAATGGCCAGTCCATCTGGCAGTGATCGAACGCCCAGCGTAGTGCGCGCTTGATGCGATAGCGCGGCGCGGCGCGTTCGGCAACAGTTTCCGGCGAAGGGCCGCCATCGCGTTTATGTCGCGCGACTGCTTCGCCGACGGCCCAGCCATGCTGCCACGCCGAATGGATGCCACCGGCAGTGACCGGCGAGACGATGCCGGCTGCATCGCCGGTGAGGATCACGCCGGGGCGCGCGATCGGCGTGACCGGGCCGCCGCAGGGGATCAAGCCGGCGCGGATCGCAGTGGGCGTGATGTCATCGGCAATCCCGATGCGATGGCCGATGCGGGCACGCAGTGCGTCGATATCCGGCGTGCCGCTGCGCGAGGCGCGATGGCGGAATGCCAGGCCGAACTGCACGCCAGTAGGATTCTGCGTTGCCCAGCCGATATAGCCGGGTGCGAACTGTTTGCTGACGAAGCAGTGCAGGGCTTCGGGCTCGCGGAGCTCAAGCCCTGCGAATTCGTATTCGATGCCGTAGATGAAATGTTCGACGCGGCCAAGGTCGAAGCGCTGCGCCACCCGCGATTTCGCGCCATCGGCGCCGACCAGCCAGTGCGTGCGGCCGATCCCAGGCAGATGCCAGCGGCCGCGATGCGCCAGCGGCTCGCGCGATGCGCCGGTGAACGATTGCGCCAGCCGCAGATCGACGCCCTGATCGCGCATCTCGTCGGCCAACCAGCGCATCAGGTTCGGTGTATCGGTGGTGAGGAAGTAGTAGTCCGGCACCTGCAGCGCGACATCGCGCAGATTCGGTGCGTAAAGGCGCACGCGCTCGACTTTTCGCACGAGATGCTGCGGCACCCGGTTCAGCCAGGTCTTTTCTGCGGCTTCCTTGACGATGATTCCGGTGGTGTGGAGTTTCAGCCCCGGGTCGCGTTTACGTTCCAGCACGCAGACGCGCAGCCCATATTGCGCAGCGGCAATTGCGCAGGCGGCACCGGCGAAACTGGCGCCGACAATGACAAGGTCGTACTCGCGTTCGGGTTGCGCAGCCATGTCGGCTCCGTCGTGGAAGACGGGCGCAGTGTCGGCGGCGGGCGAGGGCAGAGCGTGGTGGGTGTGTGAAGTATCACTTCACACACCGCCCGTGATTTCTGTAGGTCGAGCCGTGGCCCGACATTGCGGCATATCCGTTTGCGACGAATGCGCGGCGAAGCGGTTTCGCTCTGCGAAAACGCATCGATATCGAATCGACGATCCGCTACGCCTCAGCGATCCCCGCCCGCAAACCCACCCCCACGCGGTCCACGATTGCCGCCGGGCTTTGGACCGCCGGGACGCGGGCCTCCCGGGCGGGGACCATTCGGTCGCGGGCCGCCTGGTTTGGCGCCCGCCGGGCGCGGGCCTCGGGGGCGGTCGAAGGCGTTGAAACTGCTGGGGTTGGCGTGGTCCGATGGGAAGCTCGGCGCGCTGCCGGGGTGGCCATAGGGTTTGTTTGCGCGCGGGGGCTTCGGCCCTTGGTCGGAGCCACGCGGGCCGCGATCATCGCCGAAGCCGGCGCCTGCTGGGCGGTCACTGTACGGGCGCTTCGGACGCGCTCCGCCCGGACCACCGGGGCCACGGTTCTCGCCCGCGAAGCCGGCGCCAGCTGGGCGATCGCCGTAGGGACGTTTCGGGCGTGCGCCTGGGCCAGCCGGACCTCCCGGACCTCCCGGACCACGTTGTTCGCCGGCACCGGCCGGGCGATCAGCGTATGGACGTTTGGGGCGCGGACCGCCGGGACCACCTGGGCCACGACTCTCGCCTGCGTATCCTGCACCCGCCGGACGGTCGCCATAGGGGCGATTGCCAACGGGACGCGGGCCACCGGGCTTGTTGCCGTAAGGTTTCCTGGGGGCGTTGGGATCGGCGTTACGATGGCCGGTCGGGCCGGTGCTGACGCCTTCGGGCACGAACCAGCTGCGGAATGCAGCGGGATTGCCATCCGGCAACGGCTTCGGGCCGTTGTCGCGGCGCTGCTTGAACGGCTTGTTCTGCGATTGGCGGGCGGCGGATTCGCCGCTCACAGTCAGATCGCCGCGTTTTTTCTTGTTGCCGAAACGGCCGCGATCTTCGCGGACATTGTCGAAACGGCGTAGTTCGCGGCCTTCGTCGGCGGTGTTGTGGCCATTGACGTAGGCCTGGCTGCTGCGTCCTTCGCGGCCAACGTGCACAGTGGCCTTCGCAGCTTTGCGCTGGCCGATCACCGGCTGCAGCGTCAAGGCCGGCGGCGGACCTTCTTCAAGATTGAGCTTCTTGCGCAGGGCATCGACCTGGGCGGCTCCGAGCTCCTGACTCTGGCTGCGCAACAACTGCTGTGGCAGCGACACGTCGCCATATCGGACCCGCTTCAGGCGACTGACCTGGCAGCCTTGCGATTCCCACAGCCGGCGCACTTCGCGGTTGCGGCCTTCGCTGAGGCTGACCTGGAACCATTCGTTGGAATCGGTGCCGCCGATGCGTTCGATCTTGTCGAACTTGGCCGGACCATCTTCCAGCGCGACGCCGCGACGCAGGCGATCGACAAGTTTGTCGGATACCGTGTCTTCGCCCTCGGGTGCACGCACGCGGCAGACGTATTCGCGTTCGATCTCGAACGACGGATGCATCATCGCGTTGGCCAGCTCGCCGTCGGTGGTGAGCAGCAGCAACCCGGTGGTATTGATGTCAAGGCGGCCGATCGCGATCCAGCGCGCGCCTTTGAGCACCGGCAGCGCTTCAAAGATGGTCGGGCGGCCTTCGGGGTCTTCGCGCGTAGTGACTTCGCCTTCGGGTTTGTTGTACATCAACACGCGCGCGGGTTCGGTGAGTGCGCTGGCGACGAAGGTCTTGCCGTCGATCTCGATGCGGTCGCCGCCTTTGACGCTCATGCCGGTCTGGGCGATCTCGCCGTTGACCTTGACTATGCCTTCGGCGATGCGCTGCTCCAGCGCGCGGCGTGAGCCGAGTCCGGCCTGGGCCAGGACTTTGTGCAGGCGTTCTTCGAGGCGCGGGCCTTCGGCGGCGGTGTCCTTCTCGCGTTTGAGCGAAAGGGTCGATGGGCGTTTTTCTTTCATGTCAGGCTCCGGTGCTGTCGTCGTCTGCGACGAGGGCGGTGTGGGTGTCGTCGGACGCCGGGATGGCGTCGTCGTCATGGGTCGGGTGGGTGATGCCGGTTTCGTTGCCGCCATCGGTGATGTCTTGGTCGTTGCTGTCTTCGGTATCGTCCGGATCGGTGTGGTCTTCGTCGTCCGCATCATCCATTGGGATATCGTCCGGCTCGGCGTCATCGTTGATACCGGCGACGATGGGCGCGGGCTTCGGTGCGTCCGGATCCACGAACGACAGCTGCGGGTCGAGATCGCCGAAATCCTTGAGTTCCGACAGCGGCGGTAGCTGGTCGAGGCTCTTCAGGCCGAAGTAGTCGAGGAAGCCGCGCGTGGTGCCCAGCAGTTCCGGCCGGCCGGGGACATCGCGATGGCCGATGACCCGGATCCATTCGCGCTCTTCCAGCGCCTTGATGATGTTGCTGCTGACCGCCACGCCGCGGACCTGTTCGATTTCGCCGCGGGTGATCGGCTGGCGGTAGGCGATGATCGCCAGCGTTTCCAGGGTGGCGCGGGTGTATCTGGTCTGGCGCTCGGTCCACAGGCGCGCGACCCAGGCGTGGACATCGGCCTGCACCTGGAAGCGGTAGCCGGAGGCGGTTTCGGCCAGTTCGATGCCGCGGTCCTCGCAGCCGGCGCGTAGATCGGTCAGTGCCTGCTCGATGCTGCCCTCCGGTGCGGGTTCGTCGAGTGTGAACAGGCCGCGTAGCTGCACGATGGTCAGCGGCTGGTTGGCCGCGAGCAGGGCGGCTTCGACGATGCGGGTGATGAAGTGTTGATCCATGGATACCGGGTCGTGATCGGTCTGGTTTGCCGTCAAGTCCGCTGACGCGGGCAGGACGGGCGGTGTCGCGTGCAGGTCATCCTGGCGCGTCGTCGTTGGCGGCCGGAAGCGGGGCCGCAGGCTCGATGGCATCGTCGTCAAACTCGCTGCTGAGTTCCGGCACGATGATGTCGCCGTCTTCGCGGGTCGCGAGAGACTTCAGGTAGATCGGCGCCAACGGCCCTTCCTGGACGATATCGAGCAACTGTTCCTTCGCCAGCTCCAGGATCGACAGGAAGGTCACTACCACGCCGAGCTTGCCTTCGCGCGGCTCGAACAGCGACTCGAAGCGGTGGAAGCTGCCGTCGCCGAGCCGGGTCAACACGTCGCTCATGCGCTGGCGGACACTCAGCGCCTCGCGTTTGATCGAATGCCCGGTGAACAGCTCGGCGCGTTTGAGCACATCGTGCAGCGCCAGCAGCATTTCCTTCAGCTGCACCTGCGGTGGCAGCTTGACGCTGCTGCGGTCTGGCAGGAAAGCGGCTACCGGCGAGGTGTCGCGTTCCATCCGGGGCAGGGCGTCGATGTCTTCGGCGGCCTGTTTGAAACGTTCGTAGTCCTGCAGCCGGCGGACCAGGTCGGCGCGGGGGTCATGCTCGTCGTTTTCTTCGCTGGGCGGACGCGGCAACAGCAGCCGCGATTTGATCTCGGCCAGGATCGCAGCCATCACCAGGTACTCGGCGGCCAGCTCGAAGCGCATCTGGTGCATCACGCCGATGTATTCCACGTACTGCCTGGTGATCTCGGCGACCGGGATGTCGAGGATGTCGAG
>JANLSB010000200.1:0-3501 GCA_031362125.1 Lysobacterales bacterium
GTGAAGTTGTCGATCGGCAAGACCATCGCGCCGGTGAAGGTGCCGTACGCCACCTCCTCGCGGTTGCGCGTGTCGAGCAATACCAGACGACGGCCGTCGTCGTCCGCGCCTTGGCCGATCCAACGCGCGAGCGTCGAAGGCGCAACCCCGGGCGCCCGCCCGCCTTCGGGCGAAGATCCGGTTTGACGGAAACTGATGATCTCCGGCTTGACCTTCACCTTGAGCTGCGAGAATGGCACCCCATCGGAAACGCTGACCTTGACCGCGATCTCCGCAAACCGCGCATCGTCGCGCAGGGCTGCGACGAAATTCTCGATCGCCGTCGCTTCGCCGGCCAGGAACAGATTGATGCCTTCCTCAGCCACCAGCACTGTGCCGCGGAGCTCGCCCACTTCCGCGAGCGCTCGCAACTTTGCTGCAAGCGCATCCGGGTCGGTCACCAGAACGAATTGATACGCGGCGATATTCTTGATCACGTTGTGCCTGACGATGTTGCCTCTGGACGGCCTGCAATTCTAAGTCTCAAGCGCAGACTGGAGATTGCGCCGCGCCTGCGCCTCGAAGCGGTGGTGGAAGAAGTCGCTGAGAAAAATCCTGTCGGAGGCGAGCAGCTTCTTGAAGAACTGCCGGCGTTTGATGCGATACAACCATCGCGGCACACCGCTGTACTCCTCGGCGATCGCCAAATCATAGGCCGCGAACATTTCCGGCGTCGCGCCCAGGATCGCCATATCGCAATCCAGGAATCGGCACGCATCCTCGCCGGTCTCGCCCGTTCCGGCGTCTTCGATACCCAGGGCGCCATGGCGAGAGGTGAGCAGGATCAGATCGGAGACCCGCTGCGCATCGATCCCTGCCTGCGGCCACCAGCGTTCGATGTGCTGGATGGCGAGACGTGCGGATGCGGCTTCATTGTCGCTGCGTCCCGCGACATACACCGCATCGTGATAAAGCACAGCCAGCCAGACCTCTACCGGCCGGTGCCAGCCGGGACCGGCGGCGACGGAGCGATAGTGCAAGAGGACATTGTGCACATGTCCAAAATGGTGATAAGCGCGCGCCGGCAAGGCGTATGCATCGTGCAACGATTGGAGTTGCGCAACCGGGAGCCTCAGCGGACCGTCCGGCTCCGGACCGTAAATGAGGGGGCCGGAGTCGGGTGTCATTGCATGCAGCGGACCATTGGCGATATCAACTGCCGACGACGCTCAGCGTCGGCGACCGTTTGAGCGACTTGCTGTCCGCTGCGGTTTCGGCTGTATAGGCGCAAACCCGGTTGCGGCCTTCATTCTTGGCGCGATAGAGCATCTGGTCGGCATGCGACAGAAGACGCGAGAGATCGTAGCCGGACTGTGCAGTCGAACTGACGCCGAAACTGGCGGTGACCACGAACGAGTAGCCGCACTCCCGGGTATCGATCTGGGCGAGCTGGGAACGGCAGTCTTCGGCGAGACGTGTCGCGGTGGCCAGATCCAACCCACGCAGCAGAACCGCGAATTCTTCGCCGCCGATACGGCCGAGGTAGTCGACCTTGCGGCAGTGCGAAGCGCAGGTCTTGCCGACCTGTTTGAGCACCCAGTCGCCGGCGCCATGGCCGTAGGTGTCGTTGATCGCCTTGAAATGATCGAGATCGAACATGACCAGGGCCGACGACTCGCCCGCACGTGCGGCCTCCACAAGCGTACGTTCGGAATTCTGCGTGAAAAAATGGCGGTTGCCCAAACCCGTCAGGGCGTCGGTCTGTGCAAGACGCTGCAATTGGCCCTGATGACGCTTGACCTGAATGGCCCAAAAGATGATCCCGGCGAGCACCAGCATCAGAAACACCATCGCGAGGCGCGATTTCTGCGTACTCTGACGATCGAGGGTTTGTTGCAGGACGAGCAATTTCTCCAGGGACTCGATCTGCTGCGTCTTCTTCTCGGTTTCCTGACGCACGATCTCGTACGCGAGCTCACGTGCTTTCAAATCGCTCTGATGCGCCATCTCGGATTCCGCATAGCGCTTGTACAGCTCAAGCGCCACCGAGCGCTTCTCCCGCTTGGCAGCGATCAGATAGAGCGTGTTGTAAGCGCTGACCAATGTGGCAGACGACTTGATCTTCTCACCGAGGGACACCGTCATGTGCGCATGCGCTCTGGCCGTCGGGATGTCGCCCAACTCGAGCTTGAATTCGGCCAGCAGGGCGTGGAATCCCGCGATCAGGCGTGCGTACCCGGTGGCCTGGACCTCGGGGAGCGCCGCTTCGAGCACGGCGATCGCCTTTTCCGGACTGCCGTCAGCGGCGAGCTTGCGGGCGAGGACGGTGCGCGTCAGATTCGCAGGAATAGATTCTTTCAGTGCCGTGCAGCTACTGATGACTTTTTCGATCGGTCTGGTGTCTTTGGAAAGCCGGCCGAGTTCGAACTGCGAGTTCATCTGGTGCTGCCCCGCGAAACACGCGATCCGGGGGCTCGGACGATCGCGAAGCAATTGCTCCGCGTAGTCCAATGAGATCCGGTACTGACCGATCTCGGAATAGATCAACGCCCCGGCGACCATACCCTCGTGTCGAATGGCTTTGTCGCTGACCTGTTTGCGTATCGACTGGGCGTTCTGGAAATAGCGCAGCCCAGTCCTGAAATCGCGCGTCACAGCAGAGAAACTCGCGACAAGACCACCCGCCCGATACTTCAAATTCGGGTCTTTGGTTTCTTCGTACAGTTGTTTGGCCAATATGACGCCCTGAGGAATCTCGTCGCGATAGATCGTCTCATAGGCTTGGAAATACTTCAGACGCTGGCGCTGAAGGAGCGTCGTCTGGCGCTTGTCGGCGCGGAGCTGCACCAGCAGCTCCGTGAAACCCTTGGGGTCGGAACTCCGGGCGACATCCGCCCGTTGCAGAATCGAATCGTAGGATTCCTGCGCCTGGATTGAGCCCACGTTCGCAGCGCACAGGAATACGAACAAAGCAACGATCAGCTTCCACTGCATAGAGCACCTCACCCTCTTGTTGACGACACGATCCCTACTCTGCTTCTTTTTGCTCACCTTCGCCTTCGCCTTCGCTGGGATTCTCTTCCCGCTGCGGGCTGTCCTCAGGTGAGGCAATGGCGAACATCATCAACGGGCGACCTTTCAAAAGCCCGTTCAACTTCGCATGATCACGAATATGAAGCGCTTGTCGGGACGCTGCATCTGCGTCCAGCCTCTCAATCGCTGCTTCGTAATCGGTGGCGGTCATCCGCGCCATGGCCGCATTGGCGCCCATCGACTCGAGAAATTGGATCACATTCGACATTGACTCCCCCCATTGTGCTTGATGATTCAACGCGAATCAGGCCGTTCGTCGGCCAGATTCGCCCCGGTGTTGGTGCGAAGAGACGCTGCACAACTCCTTGAAATTCATAGCTTCCCCGAGCCTCGCAGGCTGCACGTCGATCCCCGCGATTGCAGGCTATGCGAAAAAGCCATCTGTATCAATCACTTCTGAAAATATTTCGCCCGGGGCACCCGCCGGCC
>JANLSB010000246.1:0-2448 GCA_031362125.1 Lysobacterales bacterium
CCCGCGCCGACCAATCTGCCGGTTCCCCCGCACTACTTCGCCGACGACAACACGCTCGTCATCGGCGTCGATCCGAAGCAGGGGGTGTAAGTCATGGCCAACATCATTCAGCGCACTGCCAACAACGTGATGGACTGGGTCAACGAGCGCGCGCCCGGCATGATGCCGTTCTACCGCAAGCACATGACCGAGTACTACGCACCGAAGAATTTCAATATCTGGTACATCTTCGGCGTGCTGTCGACCGTGGTTCTGGTCAACCAGATCCTGACCGGCATTTTCCTGACGATGCACTTCAAGCCGAGCGCCGCAGAAGCCTTCGCGTCGGTCGAGTACATCATGCGCGACGTGGAGTGGGGCTGGCTGATCCGCTACATGCACAGCACCGGCGCCTCGCTGTTCTTCGTCGTCGTCTACCTGCACATGTTCCGCGCGATGATGTACGGCTCGTACCAGAAGCCCCGCGAGATGGTGTGGATCCTCGGCATGCTGATCTATCTGGTGCTGATGGCAGAAGCCTTCATGGGCTATGTGCTGCCTTGGGGGCAGATGTCGTTCTGGGGAGCGAAGGTGATCATCTCCCTGTTCGGCGCGATCCCCTACATCGGCACCGCCCTGACCGAGTGGATCATGGGCGATTACCTGCCCGGCGATGCCACCTTGAACCGCTTCTTCGCGCTGCACGTCATCGCGATGCCGCTGGTGTTGCTGTTGCTGGTGGTGCTGCACCTCGGCGCGCTGCATGAAGTCGGCTCGAACAATCCCGACGGCGTCGACATCAAGAAGGGCCCGAAGGGCAACCGCTGGTCGGAGAAGGCCCCAGCGGACGGCGTTCCCTTCCACCCGTATTACACGGTGAAGGACATGTTCTACGTTGGCTGCTTCCTGATCGTCGGGGCGTTCATCCTGTTCTTCGCGCCGACCTTCGGGGGCTGGTTCCTGGAACACGACAATTTCGTCGAGGCCAATCGTCTCGTGACCCCAGCGCACATCAAGCCGGTATGGTATTTCACGCCTTACTACGCGATGTTGCGTGTGGTGCCGTCGTTCTTCGCGATCAAGCTGTGGGGCGTGCTGGTGATGTTCGCGGCGATCGCGGTGCTGTTTCTGGTGCCGTGGCTCGACAAGAGTCCGGTCCGTTCGATCCGATACCGCGGAACGATCTCCAAGATCGCGCTGGCGATCTTCGCCATTTCCTTCGTGTGGCTGGGCAAGATCGGCGCCGGCCCCGGTACCGACCCGGTCGAGACCATCATCGGCCGCGTGCTGACCTTCCTCTACTTCGCCTTCTTCATCACCATGCCGGTGTGGACGAAGCTCGACAAGACCAAGCCGGTTCCGGAACGGGTGACGATGCATGACTAAGCCATCCACGATGAAGACCTCGATCCTTGTACGCACGGTGGTGATGCTGGCCGGTCTGTTGCTGTCGGTTTCCGCGCTCGCCTCCGCAGGTGGAGACACCCTCCAGGCTGGTGTCGATCTCGAGGACACTGCGTCCCTGCAGCGCGGTGCCCAGTCGTACATGAACTACTGCGCCAGCTGCCATTCGTTGAAATATATGCGCTACTCGCGCATCGCCGAGGATATCGGCCTGAGCGAAGAGCAGGTGATGAACAGCCTGAACTTCACTGGCGCGAAATTTGGCGAACAGGTCATCAGTTCGATGCCGGCTGCGCACGCCGAGAAGTGGTTCGGCAAGGCGCCGCCGGACCTGAGCGTCATCGCCCGCGTCCGCGGCAGCGATTGGATCTACACCTATCTGAAGTCGTTCTATCTCGACGAATCGCGTCCGCTGGGCTGGAACAACAAACTGTTCCCGAACGCTTCGATGCCGAACCCGCTGTGGGAAATGCAGGGCCTGCAGCGCGCGGTCTACGGCAAAAAGGACGCGAAGACCGGCGAAGCGGCAGTCGAACGTCTGGAAGTCGCCCAGCCCGGCACGCAGAACGCGGAAGAATTCGACCGCACCGCGCGCGACATCACCGCGTTTCTGGAATACGTCGGCGAACCGGCCGCGATGAAGCGTCAGCAGACCGGCGTCTGGGTGATCCTGTTCCTGAGCTTCTTCACCCTGATGGCGTGGCTGCTCAAGAAGGAATACTGGCGCGACGTTCACTGATGGCGCGGCGCGCGTTCGCGCGACGATCACCTGCAAGGGCGGCCGGCTTGTCCGGTCGCTTTTGTTCTTGAGGATGGATGGCGAGTCTGCGTATGCGAAATGCTCTGACCCTGTTTTCTTCCGTCGACGATGTGCTCTGTCACCGCGTACGGCTTGTGCTGGCGGCGAAAGGCGTGGCCTACGATCTGGTTCCCGTCGACCCGCAGAACCCGCCGGAGGACTTGATCGATCTCAATCCTTACCACTCGGTGCCGACGCTGGTCGAGCGCGATCTCGTGCTGTACGCGGCGTCGGTCGTCAGCGAATATCTGGATGAGCGTTACCCG
>JANLSB010000290.1:0-3495 GCA_031362125.1 Lysobacterales bacterium
CTCTTTGTGGGAGGGGCTTCAGCCCCGACACCGGAACCTGAAGTCGGGGCTGAAGCCCCTCCCACAGATCGAATCAAATCACGCGAATTGTTTGAGGAATCGCACGTCGTTGTCGAAAAAGTCGCGCAGATCGCTCACACCATAGCGCAGCATCGCGAAACGCCCGACGCCAAGTCCGAACGCAAAACCCGTGTAGCGCTCCGGATCGATACCGACGTTGCGCAGCACGTTCGGATGGACCATGCCGCAGCCCAGCACTTCGAGCCAGCGCGTCGAACCGTCCGGCTGCTGCCAGGCGATATCGACTTCTGCGGACGGCTCGGTGAACGGAAAGTAGCTCGGGCGGAAACGCATTTCGAAATCGCGCTCGAAAAACGCGCGGACGAATTCTGCAAGCGTGCCCTTGAGATCGGCGAAGCTGGCGTGTTCGTCGACCAGCAGGCCTTCAACCTGATGAAACATCGGCGTGTGGGTCTGGTCGCTGTCGCTGCGATAGACCTTGCCGGCGGCGATCATGCGCAGCGGCGGCGCAACATCCTTCATGTAGCGCACCTGCACGCCCGAGGTGTGCGTGCGCAGCAGGCGGGCATCGCCGCGGCTGTCGGGAGGGAAGTAGAAGGTGTCGTGCATCGCGCGCGCCGGGTGATGCGGCGGAAAATTCAACGCCTCGAAGTTGTGCCAGTCGTCTTCGATCTCGGGGCCGTCGGCGAGTTCATAGCCGAGCCGGCCGAAGATTTCGGTAATGCGCTCCAGCGTACGCGTGACCGGATGCAGGCCGCCGCGCTCGGCATCGCGGCCCGGCAGGGTGACATCGATGGTTTCGCTGGCGAGTCGCGCATTCAGCACGCGCTCGTCGAGTGCGATCTTGCGTGCCGACAGTGCATCGCCGATGGCGTCGCGGGCCCGGTTGATGGCCTCGCCTGCCGTCTTGCGCTGGTCGACCGGCAATGCACCGAGCGATTTGAGCTGCGCGGTAATGATTCCGCTTTTGCCAAGCAGCGCGACGCGCAGCGCTTCCAGTGCGTCGGGAGTGTCGGCGGCGACGATATCCGCCAACGCCTGCGTCGAGAGGTGTTCGATATCGCTCATATCCGACTCGTCAATGCTGCCCCAAAAAACGAACATGGGGAAGGACTTGCGCCCTTCCCCATGCATGGTTCGGTGACTCCGCCGCAGAACCAGCGCTTCTCGCGCCTGACTGCGGGGAATTCCTCGTGCCTTATGCCGCGAGCGCGCTCTTCGCCTTTTCGGCCAGCGCGGTAAAGCCCTTCGCGTCGTGCACGGCGATATCGGCCAGCACTTTGCGGTCGAGGGTGATACCGGACTTCAGCAGGCCGTTGATGAAACGGCTGTAGCTGATGCCGTTGCTGCGGGCGGCCGCGTTGATGCGGGCGATCCACAGGGTGCGGAAATTACGCTTCTTCTGCTTGCGGCCGATGTAGGCGTACTGCAGGGCCTTCGTGACCGCCTGTTTGGCGACGCGGAAGACTTTGCGACGGGCGTTGTAGTAGCCCTTGGCCTGCTTCAGGATTTTCTTGTGACGGCGACGCGCCGTGACACCACGTTTAACTCTTGCCATTGTTCAGTCTCCTCACAAATACGGAAGCATGCGGTCCAGACGGCCTGCGTCTTCGGGACGAACGTGGTTCGTCTGCCGGAGGTTGCGCTTCCGTTTGGTCGCTTTCTTGGTGAGGAGGTGGTTCTTGTTGGCGTGGCCGCATTTGTACTTGCCGGAAGCGGTCTTCCGGAAGCGCTTGGCTGCCGCCCGATTGGTCTTGATCTTGGGCATGGATGGTCCTTGGGGTCGTTTCGAGTACTGGCCTGGGCGGTGGCGTGAACCACACTTTCCGTCCTGCCCTGCCGGTGGTAGGCCTTTGATCCGGAAGAACAATCTTGCGGATCAGAGACGGGTCCAATGGTGAATCATGCAGCGCCCCGTTGAATCGGGCCGGCCATTATGCCTGCGTGCGCCATTCCATGCAAATCTTTTCCATGCAAATCATGGAGTTGAGTTTCAGCGTCCGCGCGTCGAAGTGCTCTGGTCCGGGGCGGGCTCTGGCGACGGCTGCGGATTGACCGTCTGCGCGCTCGACGGTTGCGGCTGGGACGCGACCAGCACCAACGATTGCCGGCTGCTTTCTGCAAGCGGCATCTTCATGGCCTCCAGCAGGTTCACATTCGCGTAGGGCTGGGTTTCGGACTTGGCGCCCTGGGTGACGAAGATATTCACACCGTTGCTGCCGATCGCAGCAGCATCGGGCTCGATGCCTTTCCGGTGAGCAGCCAATGCAAGCGCGCCGGCGACATTCTGAATCTTGTCGGGCTCGACATGGGACTGCTTCAACATCGGCTCCACGGTGTCCAAGGTCCGTTGGTACTGCCCGTTCAAGGGATGATCCGGATGCGACATCAACGCTGCATTTCCCTTGGACACGCCGAACGCCATTTCCTGGGCCCGGATCACGGAGTCCATCATGTGGTTTTCGATGCCGTGCTTCACCGATCTCACTGGGTTGAGGCCCTGCCAGAACGTCTGCGGGTCCGGGTCGGAAAGCTGGATCTTATAGCCGACCGCATCGGGCAACAGATTGCGGGTCAGCAGATTGCGCTCCTGAAGGCCGGTCAGGATTTCGTTGTCGACCGCATACCGCCGTATCTGGCCGTGGGTGGCCTCTTCTTTGACAGCACCGGCATCCAGGCCCACGCGTTGTAGTGTTTTGTCTTTCACGCCAGCAGCATTGAACGTGACCGCCGGTGTGTCTGCGGTGACAGCGCCGACCGCAGCGAGACCGCCGCCGAGCGAATGTCCGGTGATCACCAGTTCCTCGCCGAATGCGACCTTGGCCTGCCTGGAGAGCGCCATCGCCTGGTTGTATTGCGCAGTCTCGAAACCGAGGCCCTGACCAAGATTGGTTGCCCAGTCTTTGCCGGCATCGGTGCCGCGGAACGCCAGCGCATAGCGGCCCTTGCCATCGGTGTAGATATCGGCATCGAAACCGCTGGCATTGCTGGTGCGCAGAGTCGGGTCGATGCCGACCTTTCGGAACTGTTCGTCGGTCAGTGGCGTCCAGCCCTGGACGCCGGGGCGCTGTCGGTCGTCGGAGCGATAGACATCCTGGGCCATCCTCGCAAGGGTCAGATCGATCTCTTTCGGCGCGGTGCCGCGCACTTCATCGGCGAACGACGCCCGCGTGGATGTGTTTCCGGTCAGTGGATCGACTGTCTGACGGCCGCCCCGCTGGCTGTTGGAATCGAACTGCGCACTCATCCTTGCCACCCCCGTGTATCCGGAATCAGTGATCGGGGAGCCCCGATCTCGTCTACCTGCTCATCCAGCGTCAATCCGCACGCCGGATCAGTGCGCGCCTTCGATCGGAATCGAGTGAGCCGTCAACCAGGCTTCGACCGCCTCACGGCTGCGCCGGGTTTCGACATTCAGCAGCGCAGCGCGGGTCATGAAGAGATAGCGCTGGAAAGTGACGCCCTGCGCATTAC
>JANLSB010000306.1:0-1694 GCA_031362125.1 Lysobacterales bacterium
AACTACAACCGCATCCTGCTGTCGCCGGTGCTGGCCGGCGAACAGGACTTCGACGATATCGTGCTCAACGCGCGCGAGTGGTACGACGAACACGACATCACCTTGCATACCGGCAAGACGGTCGCGAAGATCGATCGCGTGCGTCGTCAGGTGATCGCCGAAGACGGCACCAGCGCCGGCTACGACCGCTTGCTGTTGGCCACCGGTTCGCTGCCGATCCTGCTGCCGATTCCCGGCAAGGAATTGCGCGGCGTCATCGCCTATCGCGACATCCACGACACTCAGGCGATGATCGATGCCGCCGCAGTGAAGCGGCATGCGGTGGTGATCGGCGGAGGATTGCTGGGTCTGGAAGCGGCCAACGGATTGATGCGACGAGGCATGCAGGTGACGGTGGTGCATCTGGCCGATTGGCTGATGGAACGCCAACTCGATTCCGTCGCTGCCGGTCTGCTCGAGCAGTCGCTGCGTCAGCGGGGTCTCGAATTCCGTCTGGGCACGTCGACGAAGTGCCTGATCGGCAACGATGCGGGCGAGGTGAGCGCGGTAGAGTTCGCCGACGGCACGCGGACGCCCGCCGATCTGGTGGTGATGGCGGTCGGTATCAGGCCGAATACCGCGCTGGCACAATCCGCAGGCATCCACTGCGAGCGCGGCATCGTGGTCAACGATTCGCTGCAGACCTTCGACCCGCGCGTGTATGCGGTGGGCGAATGCGCCAGCCATCGCGGGATTGCCTATGGGCTGGTCGCACCGCTATTCGAACAGGCGAAAGTCTGCGCGAATCATCTGGCGAATTACGGGATCGGCATCTACCGCGGTTCGACCACATCGACCAAACTGAAAGTGACCGGCATCGATCTGTTCTCCGCCGGCGACTTCATGGGCGGGGCGGGCAGCGAAGAAATCGTGCTTTCCGACCCGGCGGGCGGCGTCTACAAGAAGCTGGTGCTCAAAGACGACAAGCTCATCGGCGCCTGCCTGTATGGCGATACCGACGATGGCGCCTGGTATTTCAAACTGCTCAGGGACGCTACGCCGCTCGCAGATCTGCGCGATGCGCTGATGTTCGGCGAGCATGCGGTGGGCGATGCGGGCACCGCCGGACAGAACCGCGCCAGCGCCATGACCGATAGCGACGAAGTCTGCGGGTGCAACGGCGTGCGCAAAGGCACGATCGTCAAAGCGATCTCCGAACAAGGATTGTTCACCGTCGACGAGGTGCGCAAATGCACCAAGGCGTCGAGCTCATGCGGCTCCTGCACCGGCCTGGTCGAGCAGATCCTGATGAACTGTCTGGGCTCCAACTTCCAGCAGACGCCGAAGACGCGCGCGGTATGCGGGTGCACCGAACTGGGGCATGGCGATGTGCGCCGCGCGGTCCGGGAACACAAGCTGCTGACGCATGCCGCGGTGTACGCGCATCTGCAATGGCGAACCCCGAACGGCTGCGCCAGTTGCCGGCCGGCGATCAACTACTATCTGATTTCGAGCTGGCCACGCGAAGCGACCGACGATCCACAATCGCGCTTCATCAACGAGCGTGCCCATGCCAATATCCAGAAGGACGGCACCTTCAGCGTGATCCCGCAGATGAAAGGCGGCGTCACCAATGCCTCGGAGCTGCGGCGCATCGCCGATGTCGCTGACAAATATCAGGTGCCGATGCTGAAAGTGACCGGCGGTCAGCGCAT
>JANLSB010000308.1:0-2210 GCA_031362125.1 Lysobacterales bacterium
CATGAACGCACCGTCGTAGTGAATGGTCTGTCCAAGGCCTATGGCATGGGCGGATTGCGGCTCGGTTACTGCGTGTCCTCCATGGCGTTGACTGCGCGTGTCCGCCACAGTCTGCCGGCGCTGGGCGCCTCGTCGCTGTCGTTGATGCTGGGGCGGGAAATTCTCGACTGCGGGGATATCGGCGCGCCGCTGCGCGCACGCATCGCCGAGGCCAAACAAACGGCGCATGCGCTGCTCGACGCGGCGGGGCTGGCGCACGCGCGCCTGCCGGTTGCCGACGCGCTGCCGTATCTGATGTTCGACGCGGTGCCGGAGTTGCTCGCCGACACCCATGCCGGCGTCCTCGCCGGCCGGCTGCCGCGGGTCGCGCTGAAGCGTCATCCGCTGTGGTCTGCGGATGGCGGCCGTGCGCTGATCCGCTGCAGCGTGCCGCTGCGCGCCGAGCGCATGGCGCTGTTCGCCCAACGCTTCGCCGATCGCTGAAATCGTTGTCGTCGCGGCCGTGTCGAGCGGGATCGCGTTATGATTCAAGGCTGTAGCAGGCCGCGCGGCTTCGCGGCCGATCCCTTTCCCACACCAGCGAATATCGGCACGGATCATGACCAGCATCAAGCGCGTTTTCGGATATGAAGTCCTCGACAGCCGCGGCAACCCCACGGTCGCCGTCGAAGTCGAACTCGACGACGGTTCTTTCGGCAGCGCGGCAGTGCCTTCGGGCGCATCCACCGGCATCCACGAAGCGGTCGAACTGCGCGATGGCGACAAGCGCCGCTATCTGGGCAAGGGCGTGCGCAATGCGGTGAACGCGGTGAACGGCGAGATCGCCGATGCGGTTCGCGGCATGGACGGCACGCGCCAGATCGCGATCGACGATGTCATGTGCGCGCTCGACGGCACCGCCAACAAAGGCCGGCTCGGCGCCAATGCCGTGCTCGGCGTCTCTCTGGCGACCGCCAAGGCCGCCGCCGCCAGCGTCGGCCTGCCGCTGTATCGTTACGTCGGCGGCAGCCACGCCCATCTCCTGCCGGTGCCGATGATGAACATCATCAACGGTGGCGCGCACGCCGACAATCCGATCGATTTCCAGGAATTCATGATCATGCCGGTCGGCGCGCCGACGTTCGCCGATGCGGTACGGATCGGTTCGGAAGTCTTTCACACCCTGCGCAAGTCGCTGGCCGATGCCGGCCACAGCACCAATGTCGGCGACGAAGGCGGCTTCGCGCCGAATCTGCGCAGCGCCGAAGAGGCTCTGGATCTGATCACCCGCGCAATCGAGATCGCCGGCTATCGCCCCGGCGTCGACGTCAGTCTGGCGCTGGACCCGGCCGCCAGCGAATTCTTCAAGGACGGCGTGTACGACTATGCCGGCGAAGGCGTGAAGCGTTCGCCGGAAGAACAGGTCCGCTATCTCGACAGTCTCGTGGCCAGGTACCCGATCGTGTCGATCGAAGACGGTATGGCCGAAGAGGACTTCGATGGCTGGATTCTCGCCACGTCCACCATCGGCGGACGCTGTCAGCTGGTCGGCGACGATGTGTTCTGCACCAGCGTCGAACGTCTCCAGGACGGCATCGATCGCAAGATCGCCAACTCGATTCTGGTCAAGGTCAACCAGATCGGCACGCTGACCGAGATGATGCGCACCGCGCACACCGCGCACACCAACGGCTATACCGTGGTGATGTCGCACCGCTCCGGCGAAACCGAGGACACCACCATTTCCGACCTGGCCGTTGCCATCAACTGCGGCCTGATCAAGACCGGCTCGCTGTCGCGTTCGGATCGCACTGCCAAGTACAACCGGCTGATGCGCATCGAACTGGACCTCGGGGCGCAGGCCCGCTACGACGGCAGGCGCTTCGTCCGCGGCTGATCCCTGGTCGGCGCTGCCGACAAAGGATCGCCTCTGGATCGACCCGTTCCGACCACGCCCAGAACCAGACACGACCCCGGCATGCTCGACGCGAAAATCCAGCGCGCACTCGACGCCGTCGTACTCGACGGCGCCATGGCCTGCCTGCACGATCTGGTCGAACTCGACCGCTACCAGGCCTCGTCGGGCATCGCCGCCGCGGCCCGGCGGGTGGTGCTCGCCGCTGAAGACGCCGGCCTGATCGATATCGCGATCCACACCTATCCGGCCGACGGCCAGCACCGTTTTTGGAGTTTTGTCGCGCCGCGCGCCTGGACCCCGATCCGGGCGCGGC
>JANLSB010000342.1:0-3006 GCA_031362125.1 Lysobacterales bacterium
TCCACTTGCGAAGCCCGGTCACTGGATCCAGATTCTCTGTTCGGCCAAAGATCAGAGAATCTGGATCCAGTGACCGGGCTTCGCAAGTGGATCAGACCACAGGCCTCTGTGCGAGTCTGAGGCATGCGTAGAGATATGGCGAGCGGACCGGGCTACCGCCCACCCTGCCTGATCTCACAGTTGCTCTGGACGCATATAGGGAAACAGAAGCACGTCGCGGATCGAGGTCGAACCGGTCATCAGCATGACCAGACGATCGATGCCGACCCCGAGGCCACCGGTCGGAGGTAAACCCACTTCCAGCGCACGGATATAGTCGGCGTCGTAATGCATGGCCTCGTCGTCGCCGCCCTCCTTCGCCTCGACCTGGGCCCGGAAGCGAGCAGCCTGGTCTTCAGGGTCGTTGAGCTCGGAGAAGCCGTTGGCGATTTCCTTGGCGCCGATGAACAGCTCGAAGCGGTCGGTGATGCCGGCCTCGGTGTCGGATTCGCGGGCGAGCGGCGAGACCTCGACCGGATAATGGGTGATGAACGTCGGCTGGATCAGGCCGCTCTCGACCGTCTTCTCGAAGATTTCCAGCAGCAGTTTGCCCCAGCCATAGGCCGGCTTGACGTGAATCTTCAACCGCGTGCAGTGGGCCGCAAGGGCTTCGCGATCGCGGCAATCGGCGGCGCTGATCCCGGGATTGCATTCGCGAACCGCGTCTTCCATCTTCCAGCGCTTGAAAGGCTGGCCCAGCTCGATGATGTTTCCGTCCCATTCCAGTGCATCCACACCGATGGTCTCGAGCGCGACGTCGCGGATCATACCCTCGGTAAGGTCCATCACTTCGTTGTACGTCGCATAGGCCTCGTACAGTTCGAGCATGGTGAATTCGGGGTTGTGCCGGGTGCTCACGCCTTCGTTGCGGAAATTGCGATTGATCTCGTAGACACGCTCCAACCCGCCGACGACCAGACGCTTCAGATACAGCTCCGGAGCGACGCGCAGATACAGATCGAGATCCAAGGCGTTGTGGTGCGTGGTAAACGGGCGAGCGGCGGCGCCGCCGGCGATGTAATGCATCATCGGCGTTTCCACTTCCAGGAATCGTCGTGCATCGAGCCAGCGACGCAGCGCCGAGACGATCCGCGAGCGCTTGAGGAATACTTCCCGCGACTCGGGGTTCACGATCAGATCGACATAACGCTGGCGATAGCGCTGTTCGACATCACTCAGGCCGTGCCACTTGTCGGGCAGCGGGCGCAGCGATTTCGTGAGCAGGCGCAGTTTGTCGGCTTTGATCGACAGCTCACCGGTTTTCGTGCGCATCAGGCCGCCTTCGGCGCCGACGATGTCGCCGATGTCCCAGCCTTTGAACGCGTCATAAGTCTCGCCCAGCGTGTTCGACTGCAGGAACAGCTGCAAGCCGCCGGTCATGTCCTGGATCTGCGCGAACGCGGCCTTGCCCATCACCCGCTTGGCCATCAACCGGCCGGCGACGCTGATGCGGCGACCTGTGGCTTCAAGCGCTTCGCTGTTCCATCGGTCGGCGTCTTCGTATTCGTCCTGCAGATCGCGGGCATAGTGCTTGCGCACGCAATCGTTCGGAAAGGCCACGCCCTGCCCGCGCAGCGCCGCGAGTTTGCCGCGGCGTTCCGCGATCAGTGCGTTCTCGTCGTGCTGTGGGGCCTGGTCGTCGGTCATGATGGTATCTGCGGTATGTGCGTGGCGAAGAACACTGTGGGAGCGGCGGAAGCCGCGATCGATCCGGCTCGCGGCATCGCGGCTTCCGCCGCTCCCGCAGTACAAAAAAATCAGACGGCGTCGGTTCGTTTCGAACCGGCTTCCAAACCCGATTTCAGACTGGCTTCGATGAATTCGTCGAGATCGCCGTCGAGCACTTTCTGGGTGTCGGTGCGTTCGATGCCGGTACGCAGATCCTTGATCCGCGACTGGTCGAGCACGTAGTTGCGGATCTGGCTGCCCCAGCCGATGTCGGATTTGGTGGCTTCCAGTGCGTCGCGTTCGACGTTGCGCTTCTGGATTTCCAACTCGTACAACTTCGCCTTCAGCATCTTCATCGCGGTATCGCGGTTCTGATGTTGGCTGCGGCCGTTCTGGCAGGCCACCACAGTGTTGGTCGGGATATGCGTGATACGCACCGCCGACTCGGTCTTGTTCACGTGCTGACCACCTGCGCCGGACGAGCGGTACACGTCGGTCCTGAGGTCGGCCGGATTGATCTCGATGTCGATGTCGTCCTCGACTTCGGGCGACACGAAGACGGAGGTGAACGAGGTGTGGCGGCGGTTGTCGGAATCGAATGGCGACTTGCGCACCAGCCGGTGCACGCCGATCTCGGTCTTCAGCCAGCCGTAGGCGTAATCGCCATCGACCTTGAACGTGGCCGACTTGATGCCAGCGACGTCGCCAGCGCTGACTTCCATCAGTTCGGTCTTCCAGCCGCGGTTCTCGCACCAGCGCAGGTACATGCGCAACAACATTTCGGCCCAGTCCTGCGCCTCGGTGCCGCCGGCGCCGGCCTGGATGTCCACGAAGCAATTCGAGCTGTCGAGTTCGCCCGAGAACATCCGTCGGAACTCGAGCTTCTCGACGCGGCTGGCGATCTTGTCCACGTCTTCGATGACGGCAAGCACGGTGCCTTCGTCATCGTCGGCCTCGGCCATGTCGAGCAATTCCGCTGCTTCGACGAGGCCATCGGTGTTCAAGCGGATTTCGCTGACGGTCTTTTCCAGCGACGCGCGTTCCTTGCCCAGCGCCTGCGCCCGTTCGGGCTCGTTCCAGATGGCGGGATTTTCCAGCTCGCGGCTGACTTCCTCGAGTCGCTCTACCTTGCTATCGAAGTCAAAGATACCCCCGGAGCGAATCGAGCCTGCTCTTGAGGTCGGCGATGCGAAGGCGGTGGAGGTTGAGTTCCATGGGTCCGGAATCTTGAAGGGAAACAGGGCGCGATTATAGCGTGCGCCAGCCTCTAGGCGGGCTGCCGGTGGATCAGCAGCAGCT
>JANLSB010000385.1:0-5604 GCA_031362125.1 Lysobacterales bacterium
GACTAAGGTACATACGCAATTACCTCTCTGAGGGTGAAGTCAAGGGCATCACACTACCGACGAGCGATGATCCAAGGGAGTTGCTTGAGGCGCTGCAGGCCGTTTACGTTGATTTCCCGTTCGAGCGTGTTGTCGCCTTCGATGAGCGCACCGTACTTACTGCCGCCTATATTCGCGATGTGTTCAATATTCCCGGGCCACGGGTGGCGGAAGTCGAGCCTTTCCGTAACAAGAGGACGATGAAGGAGATTCTGGCGAAGAAAGGAATACGTGTTATTCGCGATATCGATCCAAGCTGCTTCGATACTGCCGAATTCACGCCGTGCGTGATCAAGAGAATCGACGGAACCGCTTCCGGCGGTGTTTATCTTTGCCCCACCATCGAGGAGTTCGAGAAGCACCGCGGAGATCTGGAACATGGCGCTCTTTTTGAAGAATTCGTGGAAGGCGATATTTTCCATATCGACGGCGCGTTCAACGCGACGAGCTTCGTCTCCATGCCCCATGCCTACATCAGCACTTGCTACCACCACTACGTACTTGGACAGCCGGTGGGTTCTGTCGCAGTAGAAGATCCCGCACTGAAGCAGCGACTGAATCAGTTCGCCGAAGAAGTCATTGCCGCCTTGCCACTCCGGGAAGGCATCTTTCATATGGAAATCATCCGCACTGCGCAGGATGAATTGATTTTCCTGGAGACGGCATGCCGCGTCGGTGGCGGTGAGGTCTATCGCAATTTTGCCGACGTCTACGATTTCAATCTACTCGAATTCTCAATCCAATCGCAACTCGGCCTATCGCCGCCATTGCGCGAATTGCGGAAAGACACGGTAGCAGGCTGGTTGATGATCAATAATGTCGACCATATACCGGGCATATATACCGGAGTGCACTGCGGGCCGCTTTCCGAAGACAACTGCATGTACTCGGTCTGGCAACCGCGAATCGGGCGCAAGTATGAGACCCGCGAACAGGCATTCGTGAGGTTCTCTCTGCGCGGGAAAACTTCAGCGGAAGTAACGGCGAGCATCCATGACCTGATCGCAAATATAAAATTGGGATCGGTGCCGTTGCCCGGCACCGAATCATCCGCCTGACGAATATTCGGGAAGGACATATAGACACACCCGATTCAGCTCCGATACGGCCGGATGGGCGGCACAGCACGCATCATGACGCGTGCTGTGCCTTCTGCCAATCGCATTGAATTTTGCGTTTCGGTTTGAATTCGGCCTTGGCTGGTCATCGCACACACAGGATTCTTCTTTTCAACCATCGCTTTGATGGCGAATCCTAGAACGGAATATCATCGTCCGAGAAATCGTCCATCGGCGGCGGGCTGCTGGCTGCCGGTGCCGGACGCTGACCACCACCGCTGCGCTGTCCGCCGCCGTAGCCACCACCGCTGCTCTCGCGCGACGCGCGCGCGGGACGTTCGCTGGCAGCAGCGCCGCCGCCTTCGCTGCGACCACCCAGCATCTGCATCTCATCGGCGATGATGTCGGTGATGTACTTCTCGACACCATCCTGCCCGGTGAATTTGTCGTAGCGAATCGAGCCTTCGACATAGACCTGACTACCCTTGCGCAAGTACTCCCCGGCGATCTCGCCGAGCTTGCCAAAGAACGTCACCCGATGCCACTCGGTGCGCTCCTGGGTGTTGCCTTCCTTGTCCTTGCGGACCGAGGTGGTTGCCAGACTGACTTTTGTGACGGCCATGCCGCCTTGGGTATATTTGGTTTCGGGATCGTTGCCGAGGTTGCCGACCAGGATCACCTTGTTGACGCCGCGTGCCATGAACAGTTCCTGCTGAGTCGCCGGTAGTGGCGATGAGCATTGGATTATAGCCGGCAGCCCCCCGATATCAGGACCTTACCCGGCTGCGGGTCAGGATTTTCCGAATCGACAAGTCCGGCCACTTATAATGTGCGTCTTACCTGTCTGGACCTCCCATGGAAGCGACTTCGGCGCCCATTTCGCTCGATCTGCCCGCCATCCAGGCCCTGGCCGCTGCCGACATGGGCGCGGTCGACGCCCTCATCCGCCGCCGTTTGGGCTCCGAAGTGGCCCTCGTCAATCAGGTCGCCGACCATATCGTCGCGGCCGGCGGCAAGCGCTTGCGCCCGATGCTGCTGCTGCTCGCCGCCCGGGCCCTCGGTCACGGCGGCGCGGATGCGCACCAGCTGGCGGCTGTGGTCGAATTCATCCATACCGCCACCCTGCTCCACGACGATGTGGTCGATGAATCCGACCTGCGCCGCGGCCGCAAAACCGCCAATGCAATGTTTGGCAACGCGGCCAGCGTACTGGTCGGCGATTTTCTGTACTCACGCAGCTTCCAGCTGATGGTCGAGCTGGAACGGTTGCCGGTGATGAAACTCCTCGCCGACACCACCAACGCCATCGCCGAGGGCGAAGTGCTGCAACTGCTGCACATCCGCAACCCGGACACCGACGAAGCCGCCTATCTCAAGGTCATCGAACGCAAGACCGCCGTGCTGTTCGCCGCTGCGACCCGGATCGGCGCCCTGCTCGCCGATGCGGACGAAGCCATCCAGCAACGGCTCTACGACTACGGCATGGCGCTGGGCTATGCCTTTCAGATCGCCGACGACGTGCTGGACTACAGCGCCGACGAGTCGACACTGGGCAAGCATCTGGGTGACGATCTGGCCGAAGGCAAGGCGACCCTGCCGCTGATCCACGCAATCCTGCATTCCGATGCCAACGTGCGGCAGCGCCTGCGCGAGATCGTGGAAAACGGCGATATCGACGCGATGCCGGAAGTTTTGGCGGCGATCGAGGCCACGGGAGGGCTCGAATACAGCCGTCGTCGGGCGGAAGACTACGCGGCAACGGCCGAAGCGGCGCTGGCCGGCCTTGATGAGAACGATGCCGTATCCGCCCTGCGCGGGCTGGCGCGCTATGCGATCCGCCGCGACCACTGACTGACGCAGTGGAGTTCTACGCGGATTGGGTAAGCGCGTGGCGATCGCAGCTGCGATCGCCACCGGTGAAGGCTCAGCCGCCGAAACGCTCGAAGAAGAACTGATTCATCATCGTCGTCGCGCGTTTGGCGGCGCGCTCGTTGTAGACGCAGCCCGGCGGGCTGTTCGCCGATTCCAGCGCAAAGCAGTGCACCGCGCCGCTGAAGTTGACGAACTGCCAATCCGCGCCCGCTGCTTTCATTTCGCTTTCAAAACCTTCGATCTGTGTGGCCGGGACGTAAGTGTCGTCGGCGCCGTTGAGCACCAGCACGCTGGTCTTGAGCACGCCCGGCTGAGCGGGTATCGACGTATCAAGCCCACCGTGGAAGCTCACCACACCCGCGACATCGGCGCCGCTGCGCGCGAGTTCCAGCACAGTCTTGCCGCCGAAGCAGAACCCGAAGGCACCGATGCGGGCGGTGTCGATCGGCGCGTTAGCCGCCTGACTGCGCAAGAAGTCGAGCGCGGCAGCGGCACGGGCGCGGAGCATGGGCAGATCCTGATAGATCTTTCTGACCAGCGCGCCGGCGGCCTTGTCGTCTTTCGGGCGTATGCCTTTGCCGTACATATCAGCGACTAGCACGACATAGCCGGCGCCGGCGATGAGTTTGGCTTTCTCGACGGATGCCGGCGTCACACCTTTCCAGTCGGGTACCATCATCAGACCGGGTCGCTTGGTCGTATTCGCATCGTTGTAGACCAGATAACCGCTGAAACGCTGCTTGCCCTGCTTCCATTCGACGGGTTTGGCCTGCATTGCGGCGAACGCCGGCAGCGAGAAGAGAACGGAAAGGCACAGCAGGGCGAAGAGGCCTGCCCATCGCATCGGACGCATGATCGAGCTCCTTGGGTGTTTCGGGGTTAGCGTCCCAGACTACCCGGAAAACACAACGGTTGTCGTGACAGTTGTCGTCACGGTGGTCGTCGGCCGGATCGCCCCGCTCGGGCCGCCCGGCTGACCCGAATGCGCCGCAGGGCACATCAGCCGGTTCTGATCAGCCGGTTCTGATCAGCCTGATCTGATCAGCCGATCCCGATGCCCGGGATCGCCGCGATCGCCTCGGGGTCGAACCCGGCGAGGCTGGCGAAATGGCGGCCCCGCTCGGTGTAATCGCGATAGGCGCCGAAACTGGGCGCGCCTGGCGACAGCAGGACCACACCCTCCCCGGCCAGCAGTTCACAGGCCCTGGCGACCGCATCGGCCAGATCATCGGCTTCGGCAAGTACAAAGCCCGCGACAGCGGCAGCCGGTTCGAGCAGACCATGGATCTTCGGCCCGTTCTGCCCGAGCGTGACGATGGCGCCCGGCGCCTGTGTGCGCATCGTTTCGGCGAAATCGGTCCAATCGATACCACGGTCATGGCCGCCGACGATCAACACAACCCTCTGTCCGCGAAAGCAGTCGAGCGCCGCCAGGCTGGCGTGCGGTGTGGTGCTGATCGAATCGTTGACGAAAACGATCCCGTCGTGCATGCCCAGCGTCTGCAGCCGATGCGGCAGCGGCTGGAACGTGGCCGCATGCGGCGCCAGCGCTTCGGGATCGAGGCCCAGCGCTTCGATCGCCGCCAGCACCGCACACAGATTGCTGCGATTGTGGCGCCCGGGCAGCGGCACGTGCTGCGTGTCGAACACCGCATTGTCGCCGCGATACACAACATGGTCACGCAGATGCCAGCCGCCGCGATCACCGTACCAAACGACTTCGCTATCGGGCAGCGTCAACGCGGCAAGCCTGCGATCGCTGGCGTTGAGGATCGCGATATGCGGTTTCGCGTCGGTGAGCAGCGCGAGCTTGTCTTCGACATAGCGCGCTTCGCTGCCGTGCCAATCGAGATGTTCTGGAAAGATATTGGTCGCGATCGCGACCTGCGGCGACACGCCCGACAGCGCGACATCGCGGGTCTGATAGCTCGACAGTTCGATCGCCCAGAACTCTGGCGGCTGCTCGGCATCGAGCAATTCCAGCAGCGGCATGCCGATATTGCCGCACAGTGCGGTGCGATGCCCGCCTGCGCGCAACAGATGCGCCAGCAAAGCGGTCGTGGTGCTTTTGCCTTTGGTGCCAGTCACACAGATCGTGCGCGCGCCGGGATATTCGGCGAACCACAGCGCGGTACCGCCGATGAAGCGCGTGCCGCGCTGCGCTGCGCCCAATGCATCGGATTTGTACGGACTGATGCCGGGCGACTTCACCACGACATCGAACAACGAAAGATGTTCGATACCTGCATCGATATCGGCCACCAGCAATGCATCGCTCAACGCACGCGCCTCGTCGACTTCGTTGGCATTGCAGAACAGGGTCAGCGGCAGCATCGGCAGGCGGCGGCGAATAGCTCGATACGCCGCGCGCCCTTCGCGGCCCCAGCCCCAGAGCGCGACCCGCAGACCGCCGAGTTGCGCAATGCTAAGCGGCGAACTGTGCACGCAGGGGTTCCCAGATGGCAGTCGGGACACGATGCTCGTCGTCGAGGATCAACAGCGGCGCGATCTGCTGTTCCAGCGGCGACAGCTGCGGGCGGATCTCGCGTACGAAGCGTTCGACGATGTCGTCTTCCCGCCATTCCGGACGCTCACTCAATGTCGCCATCGCCGCGCGCGATTCCTTGCCCTCGCC
>JANLSB010000388.1:0-5737 GCA_031362125.1 Lysobacterales bacterium
GCACATCGCTCCCGGCGACACCCTCCTGATCGGACGCAAGCCCACCGGCACCCTGCTGATCACGGACGTGGATCCGGGTCGCAATCTCTTCCTGCTGTCCACCGGCACCGGCCTGGCGCCATGGATGGCGGTCGTGAAGGATCCCGCAACCTACGAGCGGTTCGAGCGCGTGATCATCGTCCACGGCGTGCGCGGCGAGCCGGACCTGGCCTATCGCGATTACATCGTCAACGAACTGCCGCGCCATGAATTCCTCGGCGATGAAATCAAGAACAAGCTGCTCTACTACCCGGCGGTGAGCCGCGAGGATTTCTACTGGCACGGGAGACTGCAGCGCGGCCGCATCACCGATCTGCTGGAGAGCGGCGGTATCGCTTCCGATCTCGGGATCGAACCCCTGGAGGCAAAGCACGACCGGGCGATGATCTGCGGCAGCCCGCAGATGCTGGCCGACTTCCGGCGGATTCTCGACAGCCGGGGCTTCACCGCATCGCCGCGTATCGGCACCGCCGGCGAATATGTGTACGAGCGGGCTTTCGTCGAAAAATGACCCGGCTTCACCGCATCTCGCCGATCGCCGGGCTCAGCTACTGATCTGCTCTGCCTCCGGGCAACCGGTTCACTCGTATCGAAGCTTCGACACCTTGGAGAACAACATGCGCCTATCAATCGCTACCGCCTCACTCGCAGTGCTGCTGCTCACGCTTGGCGGCTGTATCCCCGCTACCGACACCGGCAGGGCCATCCCGACGCTTCTGATTCCTGCCGAACAGCCAGCCCAGCGCTTGGTCGTTGTTCTGCCAGGGCGCGGGGACAATCTCGATGCGCTTCGCCGCAGCGGCATGGTCGAGGCCATCCAAACCGCGTGGCCCGACACCGATGTGCTGCTTGCCGAACTCACGCTCGGATACTACATGCAGGGCCGGGCGCCCGAGCGCCTTCACGCCGAAGTGATCGCACCGGCGCGTGAGCGCGGCGGCTACCGCGAGGTCTGGCTTGCTGGTGCATCGATGGGCGGTATGGGCGTGATGATGTACGACCGCCTGCATCCGGGCGAGATGAGTGGACTGGTGCTGCTGGCACCGTATCTGGGCGACGCCAAGCTGCTGCGCGAGATCGGCGATGCCGGCGGCGTGGCACAGTGGGACGCGGGGCCACAGCAGGCAGTAGACGACACCAATTGGCAGCACGAACTCTGGCGCCACATCCAGAGCTTGTCGCGCAACCCCGATCAAGCGGGTCGGGTGTGGCTGGCCTATGGCGATCAGGATCGGCTGCGCAAAGCGATGCCGCTGCTGATCCCGGCCCTGCGCCAGGACCAGGTGCTGGTGCGCAAGGGAGGCCATACGTGGACGGTGTGGAGCCCCGCGATGGGCGAAGTCCTGCAGCAGGCCGACGCGAAACGCGACCGATCGAGACCCCGATAGAGCGGACTGACCAGCCCGCTCTATCACCCGCTCTACTCGCCGTAGTGCAACCAGATCCGGGCGCGTGCCTCGTTGTCGAAGACGCGGCATTCGTAGCCCTGTTCGCGGCCCATGATCTCGCCCACTTCCATCCGGCTGATCGCGGTGCCGCGGGCGTCGAAATAGGCGACGCGAACCGTTGCGAAGCCTTGCCCCTCGATCGAGGAGAACAGCTTGTGCAATTGCTCCTCGGGTGGCACCGCGCCAAAAGTGTGATCGATCACCAGCAGTTGGCGCAGGTCGGTTCGCCGCAGCTCGGCGCCGATCGCCATGAACAGCCCGATCAGCGCATCGACAGTGTCGATCCAGCCGGTCACATTGGCCACAAGACCGCTGCTTTCGGTGGTCAACGTCAGCTGGAAACCCGGCTTGTCGGGATCGAATTCAGGTGGCATCTCCGCATTGTCCTTGTCGGCTGGGGTCAGCCCAGTGCGGCTTCGATATCTTTGGTCAACGACTCCGGCGTGTCGGTCGGCGCGTAACGCTTGAGAACCTTGCCATCGCGTCCGACCAGAAATTTGCTGAAATTCCATTTGATCGCGCCGATCCCGAGCAACCCGCCCTTCTCGTCCTTCAGCCATTTCCACAGCGGATGGGTCTTGCCGCCGTTGACGTCGACTTTCGCGAACATCGGAAAGTCGACATCGTAGGTCAGCGTGCAGAAATTCTTGATCTCGGACTCGTCGCCGGGCTCCTGATGTCCGAACTGGTCGCAGGGAAAACCAAGCACGACCAAGCCGCGATCGCGATACTTTTCCCACAGCGACTGCATGCCCGTGTACTGCGGGGTGAACCCGCATTTCGAAGCGACGTTGACCACCAGCAGCACCTTGCCGCTGTAATCGGAAAGGGCCTTGTCGTGGCCATCGATATCGATGGCGGAAAAGTCGTATGCGGTGGTCATGTCGGCGTCTCCTGGCCTTGGGATGCGTGGTGGTGCGCGAGGGGTACGATTACGGTGCGGCCATGGGCTGCGGTGCAGGCGGTTCGATCCGCAGCGGCGGCGCGAACGGCTTGATGCCCAGCGCCTCGTAGACATCGCCCGGGTAGTAGGCACTGCCGTTCTTGATCACCAGCGCAATATTGCGGATATCGGAAATGTTGCTGGTCGGATCACCGTCGACGAGAAGCAGGTCGGCGCGCTTGCCCACCGCGATCGAGCCGCGGTCCTCAAGCACCCGCGCGTACTTCGCGCCGTTCCAGGTCGCGACCTGCAGCGCCTGCGCTGGGGTCATGCCCGCCTTCACGTACAGCTCGAGTTCGTGCTGCAGGGTGAAGCCCGCCAAGCCATCGGTGCCGGCGAGGATCGGCACGCCTGCCCTGTACATGCGGCCGACGAAGTCGACCATCTTGTCGTACGACTTGGTATAGCGCGCGGCAGTGGCGTCGTCGGGGATATCGAAGTCGGCGACCTTGAGCCCGCGCTGCACATCCGGCGGCATATGGTCGGCGACTGCTGCGAATACCTCCGACATCTCACCCGGGCGCTGGCGAATGAAGTCGAAAGCGCCCAATGTCGGATCGATCGCGATCTGGTCGCGCGAAAGGCGGGTAATGAAATCCTGCACCGGCTTCGAATCGAAATTCAGATCGGCGACGCGTTTGGCCGGCAGATAGAAACGCTCAAGGGTACGCGTGTCGGTTTTGTCGTCGACCAGGAAATTAAGCAGCAACTGATTGATGTGCTGGATCTCGTCGTAGCCGGCATCGAGTGCATCCTCCGCGCGCAGGAATACCGGGATGTGCCCGCTCACGCGCATATCGCGACTGTGCGCATAGGCGATGGTGTCGCGCAGAATCTCTTTCGGGAACGAGTTGTAGATCTTGATCTGCGGGTAACCTTGCTTGGCGTACCAGTCGACTGCCGCCTTCGCACCGGCCAGATCGCTGACGACGAAGCCGTTGCGCGCCGACATCGGGCTTTCGCCTTCGAGGAAGCCGGCAGCGACGATGCTGGGAGACATCCTGCGACCATCGCGCTCGTCGGCCATCAACTGCTGCAGGGTCGCGTTGTCGTTGCCCATGTCGCGGACGGTGGTGACGCCTGCAGCCAGGTGCAGCCCGCCCTGCCAGGCATCGATATGACTATGCATATCGAACAAGCCCGGCAGCATTATACGACCGCCGGCATCGATGACGCGATCGGCCCGCGCGGTTTCCTGGCCGCCGCCGGAGATCGATACGATGCGGCCATTGGCGATCAGCAGATCCGACGCGCCTCCGAGCGTCGCGCTTTCGCTGTCGAAGACACGGGCGTTGCGAATCAGGGTCGTTCCGCGCAGCGGATGCGACAGGCGCCGCTGCAGATTGGTCAGTGCTTCGCCTTCGGCTTCTTTCTGACGGGCTTCCAGCGCAGCGCCGTTGGCCTGCCAACCGGCTTCGATCAACTGCAGAAAGCCGGGAGCGATGAAGGCGAACATCCGCGGCTGCGGCCCGACCGTGGCCCAGAAAAAGGTCGGCGTAAAGCCGACGCCGGTCAGCATCACCAGCTGCACTTTGCGGGTCTCGGCGTCCTTGATCACGTCGACCTCGGCCACCGAACGCATCGTCAAGTTGCCGCTGGGAATCAGCGGCAACTTGCCGTCGCTGCGCTGGCTCAGCGCGGTGAACGCCACCGAAAAGCTCTGTGGCGAGCCGCCGAGCGGCGAGTAGGCTGCGCCTGCGGTCAACGGCTGCTCGCCGGCATCGGAGGTCGATTTCCAGATCGCCATGCCGTTCTCGACCCGGAAGCTCTCGTCGACAGGCGCGCCGAAGGTCGATGTGCCCTTGACCGAATAGGTCGCGAAGGTGCCGTCGGGCGCAAGCACATATTCCTCTTTCAACTCGGGCCCACGGCCGTTGTCCTTGAAGATGAAGTCGACCCGGGTCACGCCATCGTCGCCATGGACGACGGTCTGGTGGCCGGCCTGCTTGCCGCCATCGACCAGCGCGAGGTATTCGATCGTTTCGGCGGCGCTGACAATGCCGGGCAAGAGGGCCAGCGTCGCGACGATGCCAAGGAAACAACTGCGGTTCATTCCCATCTCCCGTTCGGTAAAGAATGTTCCTGTCCCCCTGACAGGGTGGCCCCGTTCGGCGCGGCACTTCGCACTGCGGATACCAGGGTCAAAGTCTAGGCCCTGCGGAGCAGTTTTGCATCGGCTGCCCGAATTCGGATCACCGACAGGAAAAAGCACTTGACCCTGACGCGACGTGAGGCGGGAAGCTGCCGGTCGCATCGACAACGAGCCGCCGCCATGCCTACCGCATATCGCACCATCGGACAACTCGCCGCACTCACCGGGCTGACGGTGCGTGCGCTGCACCACTACGACGCCATCGCGTTGGTCCGGCCCTCGCACCGGAGCGGTGCGGGCTACCGGCTGTACACCGATGACGATCTGCGCAGGCTGCAGCAAGTGCTGTTGCTGCGCGAGCTGGGATTCGGTCTGGACGCGGTCCGCGACCTGGTCGAAGCGCCAGCGGAGCAAAAGCGGCAAGCGCTGCTCGCGCAGCGCACGACGCTGGAACAACAACGCCGGCATGTGGACGCGGTGCTGCGCGCGGTCGATGCGACCCTTCAATCACTCGAAACGGACACGATCATGAATACCGATATGAGCACCGAACATCTTTTCGACGGTTACGAACAGTTCCAGAACGGCGAGTACGGCAAGGAAGCGCAACAGCGCTGGAGCGACACCGATGCGTGGAAGATTTCCAGGCAGCGCACCGGTGGATATTCGAAAGAAGACTGGGCCCGGATCTCCGCCGAAGCGAATGCGATCACGGCCGAGTTCCTCGCCGCGATGCAACGCGGCGATCCTGCCGACAGCCAAAGCGCGACCGCGATCGCCGAGCGCCATCGCGAGCATATCGAACGGCACTTCTACCCATGCAGCCATTCGATGCACACGAATGTCGCGTCGCTGTATACGGGCGACGAACGCTTCAAGGCGCAGTACGACAAACACGCGGCAGGTCTTTCGGCTTACATCGAATCGGCAGTGCGTGCGAACGCGAGCATGCATGGATCGAATGCTGCATGAGCGCCGCACTGGGGATTTCCCAGCAGGCGATGAACTCGTTCGAGAAGGGACGACGCCGCGTTCCGGTGTCGCTGCTGCCGGTCATCGCGCAGGCACTCGACACCACGCTCGATGCGCTCGTCAGTAAGCGTCCGCCCACCTCACCTTGACGCCGTCGATTGACCAGCTTGGCTGTTGAGAACCCACCGATGCGGCAGCAGCTCGCCGATGTGCTTGTCCAGCGTCGTCGGCAGGCGGGTGAGC
>JANLSB010000390.1:0-5493 GCA_031362125.1 Lysobacterales bacterium
CGCTACCCGGGCAGCGAAGCCGCGCGCACCGCCGACGACCGCCTGCGCGCGATCCAACTGTCGCGGGTCAGGTAAGGCACAGGTAGAGCGGGTTGACCAGCCGTTAGGTTGTTGAATACAAACCCGCCGACCCGTTTACAGAGCGGCACGCTCCGAAAACCTGTCATCCCGAACCCCGGCTTCTTCGGAGTGAGGGATCTGTTTTTCGATACCTCGGCAAAGATGAAGACAGATCCCCCCACGGCTGCGCCGCGTTCGGGATCACAACAGTGAAGCCCGGAACCCGGTTAATCGCTAAAATGCCGCGATGAATACCGTCGCCCCCGCTGCGGCCGCCGCTGCGGCGGACCGCCTGAAGATCACCGAAATCTTCCTGTCATTGCAGGGCGAAGCCCGCGACGCGGGTTGGCCGACGGTGTTCGTGCGCCTCACCGGCTGCCCGCTGCGCTGCCAGTATTGCGACACCGCCTACGCCTTCTTCGGCGGTGAATGGCGCGACATCGACGGGATCCTGGCCGAAGTCGCCAGCCACGGCGTGCGCCATGTCTGCGTCACCGGCGGCGAGCCGCTGGCGCAGAAACGCTGCCTCGAGCTGCTGCGCCGTCTCTGCGACGCCGGCTATCGCGTATCGCTGGAAACCTCCGGCGCGATCGATGTCTCCGATGTCGATCAGCGCGTCTCACGCGTGCTCGACATCAAGACGCCCGGGTCGGCGGAAGTCGAACGCAACCGCTGGGAGAATCTGCCGCTGCTCACCGCGCACGACCAGATCAAGTTCGTGATCTGCAGCCGTGCCGATTACGACTGGGCCCGCGGCATCGTTGCCGAACACCGCCTTGCCGATCGCTGTGACGTGTTGTTCTCGCCCAGCAAGAGCGAAATCTCCGCGCGCGATCTCGCCGACTGGATCGTGCAGGACCGTTTGCCGGTGAAGTTCCAGATGCAGCTGCACAAGATTCTGTGGAACGACGAGCCGGGCAGATGACGTCGGGAATCCGAAGTCTCTTGATATCGTCATCCCGAACGAGGGCAAAGCCCGAGCAGGGATCTGCTGTTCGCTTGGACAGAAGAAAATCAGATCCCTCACATGCGTTCGGGATGACAGAGGTTGGTCTTGCCGTCTCATGAGTTTTACCTGCCATATTCCTTCATTCCCACATCCAAACCTTCGAAGTCGTTACCCATGAAACCCGCCGTCATTCTCGTCTCCGGAGGCATGGACTCCGCCGTCGTGCTCGCCCTCGCCCGCGAGCAGGGCTTCGCGCCGTACGCACTCAGCGTGCGCTACGGCCAGCGCCATACCTCCGAACTCGACGCCGCCGTGCGCGTCGCCAAATCGCTCGGCGCGACCGCGCACAAGACCGTGAATGTCGATCTGCGCAGCCTCGGCGGCTCGGCGCTGACCGCGGACATCGACGTCCCGGTCGACACCGACGGCCACGTCATCGGCGCCGACATCCCCGTCACCTATGTGCCTGCGCGCAACACCATCATGCTGTCGGTCGCGTTGGGTTGGGCCGAAGTGCTCGGCGCCACCGACCTGTTCTGCGGCGTCAATGCGGTCGATTACTCCGGCTATCCCGACTGCCGGCCCGAGTTCATCGCCGGCTTCGAGGCACTGGCGAATCTCGCGACCAAGGCCGGGGTCGAGGGCGCCGGCTTCCGCGTCCACGCACCGCTGATGCGCATGACCAAGGGCGACATCGTCCGCGAGGGCCTGCGCCTGGACGTGGATTTCGCGCAAACCGTGTCCTGTTACCAGGCCGATGCCGAGGGCCGCGCCTGTCGACATTGCGACGCTTGCCGGCTGCGAGCAGAGGGGTTTGAGGCCGCCGGCGTGCCCGATCCCACCCGTTATGTCACAGGCTGACCCATCCGCGCGCGGATTGGGCTAAAATGCGCGCCCCGGCGCAAGGTCGGGCGGCCGCGAGGCTGGCGTTGTAGATCACATGTGGGCCGTTAGCTCAGTCGGTAGAGCAGAAGACTTTTAATCTTTTGGTCGAAGGTTCGAATCCTTCACGGCCCACCACTTCCCCAATCATCAGAACACTTGCGATTCAAGATCATCAGCCGCAGGCGCGGCATCGTTTTCGTTTTGGCGTGAAGATCAGCCTGGGCCGGTTCGAATCCTTTACGGCCCACCACTTTTCTGAACGATCAAAGCATCGGTGATCCGCTGTTATCAGCCGCAGGCGCGGCATCGTTCTTGTCGTGGCTTGCTTCAGTTGCCGATGGCCTGACGCGTCCCCGGCCCTCGCGCGTAGCGCTCGGGCGTTCGTCATCGCGCGAAGCGGTGCTTCGCAAGCGCGATGCCTCACCCTTCACGGTCCACCACTTCTCCAGTCATCAGAGCACTTGCGATTCAAGATCATCAGTCGCAGGCGCGGCATCGTTCTTGTCGTGGCTTGCTTCAGTTGCCGATGGCCTGACGCGTCCCCGGCCCTCGCGCGTAGCGCTCGGGCGTTCGTCATCACGCGAAGCGGTGCTTCGATGCCTCACCCTTCACGGCCCACCACTTTCCTTGACTTTCTCAAAGCGCAGGCGATTCGATATCGTCAGCCGCGAGCGCGGCATTGTTCTTGTCGTGGCGTGAAACCCAGTCCGCACCGGCCCATTTCTATTTGTTTCAATAGCGAACAATTTCTGATTGCGGCGCGGTCGACACCGGCTCAACATCCGAGACTGGATATGCCTATACTCAGGTGAAACAGGGAGCGGGGGATTCAGTGATGCGGAATCGGCAAGGGGCGCCGTTCGGCGCAGCAATGCGATGGGGATGACGGGCGGCGGCAGGATTCAGGATCGTGCCCGGGTCGGGTTTGCGACGATGCTGTTGACGGTGCTGGTCGGCCTTGGGCATCCGGGCACGTTTCCCAGCAGTTATGCGCAGACCGCGCCGATGCCTTTCGATCTGATCGGCGACCAGACACCGGTGAGTCTGCTCGGCCAGCTGCCGGCGCACGACCCCATGGTCGGCCGGCTCGCGGGGTCCGCCGGCGTGTCCGGCGGCGCGGCCAGCTACGAGATTCCGATCGCAGTCCCGCCCGGGCGTCGCGGGATGCAGCCGGGGGTGTCGCTGAGCTACAGCAGCCGTGCCGGCAACGGCATCGCCGGGATGGGCTGGTCGCTGTCGGGACTGTCGTCGCTGCACCGCTGTCCGCAGACGCTGGAGCAGGATGCGCAGATCCGTGCAGTGCAGCTCGATGCGGGCGACCGGCTCTGCCTCGACGGCCAGCGGCTGATCCTGACCGGCGGCACCTACGGTGCGGTCAACGCCACCTATGGCACCGAACTGGAATCGTTCGTCCGGGTCACGCAACTCGGTGGCGATCTCACTTCAGCCACCAGCTATTTCAAGGTCGAGCGCAAATCCGGCGAGATCGCCTGGTACGGCAACACCGGGACCGGCGCGTCGCCGGCGCGGGTGATCCTCGGCGGCGTGAGCGTGCCGCTGAGCTGGATGGTGTCGGTCGTACAGGACCGTGTCGGCAATGCGATGCACTACGGCTACACCAGCTACGGCGACGGCGAGACGCTGGCGAACGGCATCTGGTACACCGGCACCGCGAGCGCGCTGGGCGACCGCCGCGTGACGTTCACGTATGAAGACCGCCCCAGCGGCGCCGGCGTCAACGACCGCGCCTCGTCATATCTGGCCGGCGGCATTACCCGGCAGACCAAGCGTCTTAGCTCGGTCGTCACCTTCGTGGGCAGCGATCCGGTTCGCAGCTATGTGCTGAACTACGGCACCGGGGTCAGCACCACCACCGGCCGCAGCCTGCTGCAGTCGGTCGCCGACTGCGCATTCGATGGCACCAGTTGGGTCTGCAAGCCGCCGACCACATTCGCGTGGCAGCAGGGAATTCCCACCCACACCTTGAAGATGCCCGGCCTGTCGCTGGGCACAGGCGTGGACGTCACGTCGATCCGCCCTGTCGGCGACATGGATGGCGACGGCGCGACCGAAGTCATCCTCAACAGCAGCATCGTGTCGCTCACGCCCGAGCGCACGGTGCGCTGGACGATGCCGATTCCTGCGCAGTTCGCCCTCATCGACCTGGCCTATGAATCCGCCGATTTCAACCAGGACGGCCGCACCGATTTCGTCGGCATCGATACCGCGACCGGCAAGCTGGTGGTGCGCAGTTGGAGCGGATCGCCGACCGACACCACCTTCGCCACCGCATTCGCCGCGATCTTCGATACCGGGATCACCGTGGTCGGCAGCGGCAGCAGCTACGGCCAGCTCAGGCATGTCGGAGACATGGATGGCGACGGCCGTGCCGATCTGGTCGTGCTGCGCGCGGAGAGCACCAACGCCGGCAGTTGCTCGCAGAAGCTCTATCTCTACCGCAACCGGTTCAATGGCGCCTCACCGCCGACGTTTCCGGTGATGGCGACCCACTGTCTGGACGTGGGGCACGTCGGCGATGTGATGTACGAGGGCGAACAGCTGCAGGGCGTCAGCGACTTCGACGGCGATGGCCTGCCGGACCTGTTGATCGAGTCCAACCTCGGGTTCTGGCCGCCGCCGGCGCCGATGGGCATCCAAAAAGGCCGACGTCTGGACCGGATCATGTTCGGCAGCAGGACCGCAGGCACGTATTCGCTGGTGCAGAAGTCGTTCGCCAGCCTGTTTCAATCCGGCTATCCGCAGGATGCGCACGAGTCCAAGAAGGGCCTGTTCTCGCTGTGGCTGGACGCCAACGGCGACGGTCTGGACGATTGGCTGTATGTCGGTTACGACGTGAAGTGGAAGTTGCGCTACAACCGCGGCGGGGTGCTGGGGCAGCCCTACGATCTGAACACATCGGTCGGTCTGGCCGGCTGCGGCGACGGCACCAGCGGCAGCAATTCGCGCTGCGCCGACATCTGGCAGCCGTGGCAGGCGGAGCATCTGGCGGCCAACGATTACGACGGCGATGGCCGCAGCGAGCTGACCTTCCCGGTCGCGTTCGCGGCCAACATGTGCACCTACAAGCCTGTCGACAACGGCGCCTGTCCCGGCGGCGACGGCAGCGGTCTGGCCTGCTGGGAGCGCTGGGTGTGCCCGGAAGATCCGGTGACCGCGCAGACCGTGTCTGGCGTGATTGCGGGCGTGTCCTCGGACATCGACAGCAATGGCCATCCCGATACCGTGGTCTCGCAGATCGCGATCGGCGCGCACCAGTACGGGTTCACGGATTTCAGCAGCTACAAGCTCAACGCGCTGCGGATCGTGGAGAGCGCCACCGGCGCGCCGGCGGTCGCCGAAGTCGCCACCGGGATGCTCTCGGGGATGCATAACCGCGGCTCGCAGGATCTGTACGGCGACGGCCAGGTCGATTCGATGCTGCTGACCTCGCCCGAGTACGGGCTGCGCGATTCGTTCGGCATTCTCACCTCGCGCGGCGGGGTGGCGGTGTCCTCGACGGTCTCGCCGCAGACCTTGCCCGGCGGCTTGCCGATCTTCACCGGCAACGTGCTGATCAACGAAAACCTCGGCCCCGCCGC
>JANLSB010000394.1:0-3076 GCA_031362125.1 Lysobacterales bacterium
CTACCGGTTGATACATGCAGCCCGATGGGTCGATGTGCTGGATGGCCTGATCGTGCTGCGTGAGGAACGGGTCATCCGCTGACCATTCGCGGATTGTCGGACTCTCCGCGCCGCTCACGCTGGAACAGCCTCGAGCGGGCCGTGGCGCTACTTGCGAAAACTCGAGACCCAGTGCCACTGATGGCCGGTCCGCATGGCGGTATCGCTTATGATTCTGGTGAGGTGGCTGCTCGTGATTTCTCAAAGATGTTGCTTTTGATTTATTGCCGACAGGGGGCGTTGAAAATGCTGGAGTCGAATCGTTGTGCCAATTGCGAGCGTGCCATCGATGGCATGGACCAGAAGTTCTGCACGGCCTGCGGCCAGCCAACGCCGGCGCATCGCATCGATTGGCATTTCCTCGGGCATGAACTCGAGCACAGCGTGTTGCACATGGATCGCGGCATCCTGTATTCGCTCAAGCATTTGATGCTCCGTCCCGGTCATTTGATGCGCGACTACATCGAGGGGCTACGGGCGCGCCAGGTCAAACCGCTGTTGTTGCTGATGATCATGGCGGCCGCGATGGTGTTTCTTGCCAAATACTTTCTGGAAGGCGACTTGGTGGCTTCGGCCATGTCGGCGAGCGCCGCCACCGGTGCGGGCGCGGATAAATCGCTCGATGGGGCACGGATAACCAACGCATTGGCGGCCGTGAAGAATTGGATGAACGCGAACTATGCCGCGACCACGTTAATGTTGCTGCCGTTCGAGGCAGTGGCTTTCAAACTCGCGTTCCGCCGCGTCGGAAATTTGAACTATCCGGAATGGCTGGTGATCTCGACCTTCCTGACAGCGCAGTCCTTCGTCATCATGGCGTTTGCAATTCCGCTCCAGCGCACGTTTCCCCATGCGCAGGTATGGGGGTTGTCGTTGGTCTTCGCCTATACCGTCTTTTCACTGGTGCAGTTCTTCAAGGCGTATCCACGCTGGAAGGCTGTGTTGCGCAGTCTGATCGGATTCGGAATATTCATGTTGATCAATGCGGTGCTCAGCTTGGCTGCGGTGGTCGTGGTGCTTGCGATGCCCATCGGCAACTGAAGGTCGCCATGCGCGCGCGAAACGGGGCATGCGGCGACCATACTGCGGAGTTGCCGGCGCTCAGCGCCGCTCCAGCCCAAGCAGGCGGTCCAGCGCGAAGCGTCCGGGGCCGCGGGCGATGACCAGCAGGAACAGTGCAGCCCAGGTGCCGTGGGTCGGCCAGGCGTCGGGATAGACGAACACCTGGATGGTCGCAGTCATCATCAGCAGCGCGAACGCCGACAGCCGGGTGGCGATGCCCAGCACCAGCAACGCCGGAAACAGATGTTCGGCCACCGCCGCGGCATGCGCTGCCAGCACCGGGTCGATCAGCGGCAGGCGGTATTCCTGCTGGAACAGGAACACCGCGGATTCGTCCAGCGCGAAGCCGTCGACCTTGGTACGCCCGGACTGCCAGAACACCGCTGCGGGAAATACCCGCGCGAGCAACAGCAGCAGATCGTCGGGAATTTTGCCGAACAGGCGGTACAGCGGCGCGACGACGCGCGCGGGCAGCGGGGCGGGAGCGTTCATGGCGTGGATCTCGTCGGTGGTGTGAAAGTGGATGTGCGGGTCGTGGCTGGCACGCGCACACGAGCGCCGCGCACAGACGCACCGCGCACAGACGCGCTGTGTATGAACAGGCCTCGGTCGAGCGCGCAGCCGAGCGCGGCGCCGGCATCCAGGCCGAGTGCGTCGATACGCTCCGCGGCGCTGGCGAGCGTAAGTCGGGCTTCGAAGGCATCCAGCCATGCCGCCATCGCCGGGGCGAGTATTTCGGCCCGCACACGGCCGGCTACGCGGAACACCAGCACCTGCTGCGGCTGCCAGTCGATCGCCGCGGCAGGGTCGCCGTCGTCCTGCTGCGCACGCCACAGCGCCAGCACCGGATGCGGCGAATGCAGACGATGCACCGAGGGATGCGCGGCAAGGCGCAACTCGCCCACCGCTTCGCCGGGCAGTACGCGCAGGTCCGCCGCAGCCAGCGGTTCGGCATCGGCGGCGTGATAGGCGCAGCGACCCGCCCATTCCAGCCGCGCGACATCGCCCAGATAGGGGTGTTCGGCCAGCGGTGCGAAGGTATCGAGGAACCCCGGCAATGCCTCGCCCCATTCCAGCAGCACCGGGCCGGCCGGAGGATGCCTGCGCACGAATTCGGCCGCGAACGCGGCGAAGTAGTCGCCGCCGAGCAGGCGCTGGATCGCGGGAAAGCCGCGTGCCAGCGCCGCGACCAGCCCGGCGACGACGTTGTTGCGATGGATCGCGAAGCGGGTCTGCGCCTGTGCGGCGAATCCGGGCGCCGCCAACGGCGCGATATCGATATCGGGTTCGAGCAGCGCGGTGGCGAAATGCGCCTGCATGGCGGCGTGCATGGCCGGCTTCACGCGGCGACACGCGCGGCGGTGCGCCGCAGCACGTGACGGGCCTGCGCGGCCTCGGCAGCCAGCGTGTCGAAGCCGGGCACGTCGGTGTCCCATTCGACCAGCGTCGGCAGCGCGCCGGTGCGCGCCACGACATCGGCGAACAGCGCCCAGGTCTCGTCGTCTACGGCCGCGCCGTGATCGTCGATGCGCAGCTCGGTGCCGTCGTCCAGCGCGATCCGTGCGTGTCCCGCGAGATGGATCTGTGTGACCCGTTCCACTGGGAAGCGGGCGAGATAGTCCGCCGGCGCGGTGCCGTGGTTGCGGCATGAGACCACCACGTTGTTGATGTCGAGCAGCAGCGCGCAGCCGCTGCGCGCGCTCAGTTCGCGGAGAAAATCGACTTCTTCCATGGCCGAGCCGGCCAGCGGCAGATAGCTCGACGGGTTTTCGATCGATAGGCGTCGACCCAGTCCGTCCTGCGCCTGCGACACGTGCGCGACGGTGCGCTGCAGGCTGGCGTCGTCGTAGGCGAGCGGCAGCAGGTCGCCGAAGTAGCAGCCGGCGTGGGTGGACCAGGCCAGATGCTCGGACACCGCGGCCGCTTCGTAGCGGTCGGCCACCGTGCGCAGCCGCGCCAGATGGATGCGGTCGAT
>JANLSB010000401.1:0-10351 GCA_031362125.1 Lysobacterales bacterium
GTAGAGGTTGTAGCTGGTCGCGCCCTGGACCGCACTCCAGCCGATCTGGATGCTGCGCGCGCCCGCCGTCGCCGTGCACTGCGCCGGTGCGGCAATCGCAGCGGTGGCCGAGCGGTAGACCGACCAAGTGTTGTTCGGCCAGATCAACGCCCCGACGGCTGCCATTCCATTGCGGACTGGCTCATCGATGCCGTGAATGGTCCGCGCTTTGACCAACGCATCCAGATACCGTTCGGCCACGTTACGCTCGAACGCCTCGCCCTGATCCGTACCCAGCACATAGCCGGGCGCCGGCATCAGGTTGCCGTCGTGGCCCTTGGCGAGCGCCCATTGCGCAGGGGTATAGCGCGCATTCTTCTCAGCCAGGGCATGCAACAGCGCCTGCACCACCGGTTTGGATTGCGGCACATTGCGCCAGTATTCGGCGCTCCAATCCATCAACACGACAGGGCTGGTCGTCAGGTCCCAGCCGTTGCCGCCCGGGTTGCCGTCGCCGGAAAATTCGGGGCCGATGCCGCTGTCGTGCTGCTGCATGCTCACCATCGCGAAGATCGCTCTGCGCACCGGCTCGCCCTCGCCGCTGGCGCGCTCCAGGTCCCCAAAGAAGCCCGCCATGTATCCCCAGTCGATGACACGATGACCGCCTGAATTACGGCTTCCGGAACCGGCATTCAGTTGCAACGACAGCTCGTACCACGCGTTGCTCAGATATGGGAATGCAATCCCGGGTGTCTGCGGATCGCCGATGAGCGTCGTCGACGGCGGAATTCCCAGCAGGAATGGCGATGAATCGAACACGAAGCGGTTCGAGTACCACAGACGCTCGGGCGCCATCACGCCGTAGGCCTTGCGGCCCCGGCCCTCAAGCCCGAACTCCTGCATGATCTCCCACATCTTCGTGACGCCCAGCAGCGCCGCACTGTAGGTGCGGTTGGCCTCGACCGCAGTCATCGGACTGCCGGCGGCGGGAATGACCCCGCTCTTCAGATCGTTGATCGCGCTGGTGTAGCCATCGAACAACAACGACCGCCCGGTGCCGTAGCGGTTGATGTCGAAACTCCGGTAGAAAAACTCTTCGCCGTCCGGCGCCGAGAGTTTTTGCCTCAGCAGTGCGTACTGCTGTTTGGCGGCCGATGCGTTGAAATCGAAATTCGGAACATCCAGCGGATGCACGCGCGGCAGCCAGCGGTTCCAATCCAGCAGTTGCAGGGCGATGGGCAATTCATGGACCGGGATATCGACGATACGCCCATCGCTATCGATCAGCGCGCGCACGCCCAATCTCGCGAACCGATGACCCGAAGGCGCCGCAAGCGCTTCGGCATCGGCCGCCGATATCGGGCCGATGCCGGCTGTTTTCCGTGACGTGCCGCTCACGATCCGCCAACGCTTGTCGTCACTGCCGCTACGATCTGTCTCTGCGTCTGCCGGCCGGCCGGCTATGACGGAAGCGTCGCTGCTCTGTGCCCGGCCTTCGATCGCCACCCGCAGGCGGGCGCTGATGAACGGAAGCGAAGACACGCCTTCGGCATCCTCGGCCAGCACGGCATCGATCCCGGCCCCGGCCGCCCATTCGGACACGGGCCGCGTATCCAGCTCCGGGCCGGGTTGATAGGGAGGATTCCACGGCCGCCCGTAGATCGAACCCGGCAGGCTGCGGATATAGCTGGCGATCTGCTGCCCCTGCAGCGTGCTCAGGCCGTGAAAGACGCTGCGCTGCACGATCGAGTGATTCGAAAAATTGAAGTACGCCAGATCGTGGCCGTTCTGCGCATGACAATCGCTGCAGCGGGCGCGGATGGGCGGGCCTCCGGGGCGATCGATGATGGTCGCACTCCGCCACAGGGTTTCGCCCGCCGCGCGATCGGCGGCGCCGGGCAGCGGCGCGCTCCAGGCGGCGGGATTCTCATCGATGAAATCGCGCGCGGGTACTGCTGCTTGTCCGCTGGCATCCAGCAGATTCAAACGCAGCACGCGAAAACCGATGGTGATGTTGTCGCCGACCGCAAAACGGAACGCGATAGTGTGGCTGCCGGCCGGTAATGCAGGCGCTGCCAGCGGCACGCGCATATCCAAGGTAGTGAATGCGCCACCAATGCCGCCATAGCGACGGGCAAGGCCAGATACCGTAGCGCTGGTATTGGTCAGCGGGATCCACGCCCGGTCATTGACCTTGACCTCGATCATCCGCGCATGCGCCACGCCGTGCAGACGCAGCGACAGCGTATTGGTGGCGTTGACAGTATCGACCGTCACGGTGCGCGTGGTGCCGACCGGGCCCAGCACCTCCACCGGCAGCACGATGGGCGGCGCAGCAACGACGGTTGCGCTGGCGGTGGCCAGCACTGCGAGCAACCAGCAACCAACTCTACGCAAGCGCCTATGATCGAATCTCATCGTTGGATGATCTTCTATGTGGGATACATGTTTGATGTTATCGATCCGATCTTGCACGTCGACACGCAGCGAATCCAGCCGTCGCTGCGTGCCGCTCATCATCGCGCTCACATCGTCCGTGCGGCGCTCTGCTGTTTCGCGAGATATTGATCGGAGACTGGGGCAAGCTGCATATTCTGCTGCGGTTGCGACATGGTCATTTGCTCGGACACTTTCTCCAGATCGCCTTTATTGGCCTGCGGCACCAATAAATTCATGCCCGCCGGACCTTCACCCTGAGACACAATCAGCCCCTTTGAGCCCTGCATGACGCTGATGTCCTTGTCCTGATTGAACCCCGGCGCTTGGCTAATCGTCTGCACCGCCAACGCGGCAGCGTCGAGCTTGTTGGGAACACTCGTGTTCTCGATTCCCGACATCGCCTGCTTGAATAGTTTGTTGATCGCTTCATTGCCCTCGACGAGCGTCGGCGAAGGCGTCGTGGTTGCGGCCGCCTGCAGATTCTGCCTGTCGAATTGGAACGGTGCACCGTCGTTCTTGTAGATGTCGTTTTTGTTGATGGTGTCATTCGGTTTTGAAACCGACAAAGCATCAGCATTAACACTGTTTGTTTGCGTTGAGGAAGCTGGAGCTGTGCGCTCGTTGGAAGCGATTAGTGCTGGAGAATCATCGCCTTCGATAGAAGATCTTCTGCCGCGAAGTGAATCCCTTAAATTCATAAGGTTTCCCAAATCATTCGATTCTTGAAACTTTTTTTCATTACCAAGATAACCAGGAACCTTAGCAAAATTATCTTGGTAAAATTTGAAAGCAACCGTATCTTCAACTTTCACGACAACTTCTTTTGCGTCTTTCTTTTGCGGGTCGGAATAGGGCACCCTGGCGCCGCCATTCCCGCCAATACCTTCAGTCCATGACGCGGCTGCTTTCATATGTTCAACACTTCGATCTCGATCAAAGCCCTGCTGCAAAGAGAATATGAAGTTTCTATCAGAAAAGATCCTGTTGGCCTCTGCACCTGATTGGAGCTCTAATTTGACAACGCCGACATTACTCTCTCCTTTCCCTGAGCCGGTCAATTTGTCAACTCTGAAGTTGCCGACTCCCTGGCTTGCCAAATAATCGGTCAACCTGTTCTCGGCGCTAGTCAGATACTTGTTAGCTTTTTGCTGGTCTATGGCAGCTAAAGGCATCTCATTTGGATTTCCCGTTGAGGGCAAGGGAAGCTCAATTTTCACGGTGCCTCCTTGCATCGTGATCCTGAGATCTACGTCCATCACTTGCAGAGATCTCGCTTTGAAGTCTTTATCCGACATACCGGTCTCCAAATGTATTGATTGCTGTAAAAAAATCTGGCTTGCGCAGCCTTTGTGCCGCCTACTACCAACCGCCGTCCTCTCGATTCGGTTCTCGGAAATCTCTCGGTTTAATTTTCCTTGAAAATCAAATAATTACCGACGGTAAAAGATATTGCATCAACGTTCTACAAACGCGTGCGATGGCGAGATGGGGGCGAACCGCGGAACGACGGGCATTGCCCCACACGCGAGCAAAGGCTCACGGATACCAAAAATATGTGCGGTCGCGACGCCCGTCGGCGACGCTGGCCTACCCGCCCGCAGCCTCGCGTGCCACCCGCTGCTCGAACAACTCCTCCGGCGCCCACGGCGGCAGCACCGGGCCGCAGTCGTCGCGCCCGGATGCGGCACACAGCCGCCAGCGCAGCAGATGCACGCCGGTGCGAAGGGTCGGGCCGGCGCCGTCGCGGATCGCGATCTGCTCGACGATCCCCAGCGCGCGCTGCAGACGCGCGCGGTCGGCGCCGGGCATGGATGTGGCGTAGCGCGCCAGCAGGGCCAGCGACTCGGCTTCCTCGCGGCTCAGCTCAGACGTGGCCAGCAGGGTGTCGATCCGCGGCCGCAACATGGGCCAGGCGCGGTCGGGTTCGCATCCATTCTGGTAGAGCCTGGCCTTGCCGAGCAGGCCGAAATCGCCGCGGCTCGCCTGCGCGATACGGTCGTAAGGCGTCGCCTGGCACAGCTTGAGCAGAAGCAGAGCGCGATCGACGCGACCGGCTTCGGCCAGCAGCCAGGTGATCAGGCAAGGATGGGCTTCTTTCAGCTCGAAGTTCTCGCGCTCCATCGCATCCACGGCGGCCACAGCCGCCTTCAGCTCGTCGCGGGCGAAATGCGCTTCGACGCGGAGGGTCAGATTCCACAGCTGCGCCTGGGCATTCGTCGCCCCCGCGCGATCCAGCGCGGCGACGCCGTCCAGCGTTTCCCTGTAGCGCAGGCCGTAGCGGATCTCGTTGAGCACGATCTGGGTGTCTTGAAGGCCCATGGCCGGGGTGTACGCCGTCTCGATCAATTCGCGGATGCGCTGCAGATGCGAACGCGATGCGTCCGCACGGTCGCGCTCCAGCGTGGACAGCATATGCAGCGTGGCGATCTCACCACGGACGCTACCGGCAGCGCGGGCACGGTCCGCCAGCGTCTGCAGCATCTCGCGGCGCTCGGTGGTGGCGGGTCCTGGCGCGACCTGTGCGAAGCGCAGCACGAAGGTCCGATAGTCGATCGCTTTGCGCACGTCGCCCAGCGCCTCCATCGCATCGGCCGTGTCCAGACCGATCTTCACGCCCTGCTCTTCGCGGCCCTGGCTCATTGCGACGGCCGTGCGCTGCGCCTGGAAATTCAGGCGTGCGAACTCCCACCCGGCCTCAGCCGCAGTCCGCTGCGCCTGCGCGATCCGATCTTCCGCTTCGGCGATCTCGCCAAGACGGATGTGGGCGCGCACCGCCATGATTTCGTCGAGGCTCCACTGCCCCGCGCCCTTGGCCCGGCCCTGCTCCGCAGCGATGTCCCGCAGCAGCTCGCGCATCTCCAGGCGCTTGAACCGGGACAGACGGCTGGCGCGCGTGCAGAGCCTCGTTTTCAAGCGCTCGGGGGCAAGCTGCACGAACAGCGATTCGATCTCGCAGCGCTGCGTCGCGCTCAGCACAGCATCCGCGGGGATGCCCTCGATCAGGGCCAAGGCCTCACGCCCCCTGCCCTGGTCGTACAGCGATACCGCCATCGGAACCATCACCGCCGCACTCGCCGGATCGCGCGCAAGCGCGCGCCTGAATTCGATCAGCGCGCGCTGGTAATCGAACAGCAGATTGGCGGTCAATGCGGAGATCAGCGCATCTTCGGCGCGCGTCGGCGTTTTCAAGGTGGGGGCCAGCGAGCGTTGGAGAAACTTCCGCACGGCTCCCGCAAGTCCGCTGCCGGGTCCACGGACATGCTCGCGCACGACGTTCGAACCATGGCGCAGGCTCAATTCGGCGACAACCTCGCGCCCCGCACCCGGCGCTATCTCGACCTGCAGATGCGGGCCGGCGAACGGATTGCCGCGCTGCGGGCGCTCGAAAGCGATCACCGCACCGCCGCGGAGATAAGCGCTTTCGACCGCAGTACGCAGCACCGGTTCGCGAACCCAGTTCAATGGGGCCGGCGAGATCACGGCGACCGTCATCTCGATCTCCGGCTGCAATACGATGCGCGCCGGCACAGCGCGTTTCGACTGCCATGTCAGAAAAGCGATCAGTGCGACAATTGCCAACGTGGCACCGATCATTGCGATGCGGTTGAAACGAGGGCGGGACTGCGAAAGCGGCCCATCGTCGCGTCCGCTTGATGAAACCTCATCGAGCGTCGATTGCGAACGGGATTCCGCAGGCGTTGGCGAATCTTCTTGCTGCGACTGCGAGACCACGTGATCTTCGATCAGCCACGCGTCCACCGGGACGGCCAGCACATAGCCCCGCTTCGCCAGGGTCTGCAGCACGTCTTTGTCGTGATCGCCAAGGGCTTTGCGGATCTGCCAGATGCAGTGACTGATTGCCGCATCCTCGACCACCCGACCGGCCCAGACGCTTTCGAGTATCTGCTCACGACCGACGACCTGGTTGGCATGCCGGCAGAGCAACAAGAGCAGTGATTCTGCGCGAGGGAGCAACTTCCCCTGTTCGTTGTCGGCGATGACCGTGCCCCGCCCCAGGTCGATACGCCATGGGCCGAGATGCAACCGTTGCGGTTTCCCACTGCCAGCGGCGGACGTCATAGATCACGGTACTCATGGACCGGGGCACAAGTCTATCCCAGAGCAGTCGGACGACCGCGCAGCTATGGCAAGCCCGCCAGACGACGTACTTGTGCGTGAACAGAATGAGCGCCGGAAATCGAACCGTCGGCCCTTTGATACGCTGTTCCTGCTGATCGCACCGCATCGCAATCTGCTGCGTCTGCTGCGGCGGCTCCAGTTGTGCCGCGACCTTGTCGAAATCGCCAGGCTTGGCCTGCGGCACCTGCAGATTCAGTCTGGCTGCGCCATCGCCCTGCGAGACGATGAAGCCGTTCTTGCCAGACAGGACAATGATGTCCTGATCCGGATTGAAGCCCGGCACCAGTATCGACAGTACGTCCGCGATCCGCATGCCGCTGTCATCGGCACTGACGCGTTCAACCAATCGCTCCATGCCTTGCGTCCAGATAGCTCTTGGCGGCGTCCTCGGTGACCTCATAGGTCTCGCCGTTGCTGCTGATGGTCGCGCCGCCACTTCGATGCCACTGGCTGGCGGACGATTCGTAGATGTCGAGACGCCGGCTGTCGAAATTTTTCTCCACCGTCGTGAGCGCACCAGCGACATCCGGATTGTGCTTGAGGCTGGACTGCACATTGCCATCGATATCGATATCGATATCGATGCTCCGCGAAACCTCGAAAGAGATTCTATCCAGCGCGGGAGGTTTGGCGTCCAAGCGCATGCCAGTATCGCCTTCGTATTCGACTTCGCCGACCCGGAACCCCGCGCCGCGCAGGCTGGAGATCACGTCCTGCCTTGCACCGTTGAACAGAACGACCTGCGCATCGCGGGTGACTTCGAGAAACGGAATCTCTTCCCGGGTGTCGCTCGATGCCGGAACCTGCAGCGCTACTTTCAGCTTGCCGCGATCGACGTCGATGGCGGCCAGATCGATCGTCGGGACATTCAAGTGATCGATGCGTTTCGACATGAAAGCGTTCCGTTGGATCTGAAACTGGCGGTTCGGGTCGAGATAACACTGACAGCCTCCGGTCTCCATGTCCTCTTGGATTTCTATCAAAAACATCTCGCAAACATCGATGTTGCCGAAACCGGGCTCTGCAATCGATCCTGGAGACCGCGCACTGGGCCATTCCGGTTCGCCAGCCGATATCAAGCCATCTGAGGTCTCCGTCAAAGCATCCTGCGGTCGGGCGACCCGCTGGACTGGTCAGCGGCCCGCGGCTTCCACGGCCAGACGCCGCTCGAAACGGTCTTCGAGCGCCCATGGCGGCAGCACCGGGCCGCACTCAGCAGGGCCAGCGGCGACAGCACATAGCCGCCACCGCAGCAGATGCGCGCCGGTCCGCAATTCGAGACCGGCGCCGTCGCGCTTGGCGATCGCTTCGACGATGTCCCTCGCCCGCTGCAATTGCGCCGTGTTGGCGCCGGGCACCCCGGTGGCATGGCGGGCAAGCAGCGCCAGCGACTCCGCCTCGCGCAAGGTGAGATCCGGCGTCTTGATCAACGCGTCGATACGCGGCGCGAGCGTTGGCCAGACGCGAGCCGGTTCCTGGTCGAGTTGGTACAGGCGGGCTTCGGCGAGCAGGGAGGAATCCGCGCGCGATGCCTGAGCGGCACGGTCGTACTGGCGCGAACGGCAGACGCGGATCAGTTCGCGTGCGCGCTGCGGTTGACGCGCTTCGGCGAACAGCCAGGCGAAGAGGCACGGATTGGTATCGGACAATTCAAAGTTCTCGCGCGCCATCGCGTCAACCGCAACGACCGCTTGGTCCAGCTCATCCCGCGCGAAATGCGATTCCGCGCGCAGGGTGAGGTTCCACAACTGCGCCTGGGTCTGGGTGGCACCGGAGCGTTCGATCCGCGCCACGCCGTCAAGCACCTCGCCGTAACGGTGCTGAACCTGCATTTCATTGAGTACCAGGTGCAGATCCCGCGTTTGCTGTTCCGGCGGATACGCTTGTTCCAGCAATTCGAGAATGCGTGCCAGTTCGCCGCGCCACACATCGGGTTGGCCGCGATCGAGGCGCGCAAGCAGATACAGGGCATCGATCTCGGCACGGATGCTGCCGATCGCGCGGGCGCGATCGACGATGGCGCGCAGCGCGGTACGCCGCATAGCGATCTCGGGGCCGGGAACGACCGGCATCGTGCGCAGGGCGATCACGCGCTCGCGCAGGGCGCCACTGACATCTCCCAGCGCCTCCAGCGCATCGGCGCTCTCCATCTGCAGGCGCGAACCGCGTTCCGACTGGCCGTTATGTATGGCGACGGTGGCATGCAGCGTTCGCAACTCGATCCGCGCATGTTCCCATCCAGCTTCGTCGGCAATCTGCTGTGCACGAACGATCCGTGCTTCGGCCAGGTCCATCTCATCGAGACGGATGTGGGCGAGGATCGCTGCGGTTTCGTCGTGGAGCCACGCCTGCGCGCCTTTCGGCGCCTGCGATGCCGCGATGTCGCGAAGCAGTTCGCGCAGTTCATGCTTGCCGAGCCGGGCAATACGCGCGGCGCGAGCGCAGGGCTTGGCCTGCAGGCGTTCCGGCGACATGTCCGCAAGCATCGCATCAAGCGCGCAGCGCTGATCCGCGCGCAGGCGCGGCTCCGCCAGCAACGTGTTGACGAGCGCCAGTGCGGCCTTGCCCTGTCCCTGCTCCAGCAACGCCGATGCCAACGCGATCTTCGCATCCTTCAACGCCGGTTCGCGTGCGATGGCGCGCCGGAATTCCTCGATCGCACGCGGATGATCGAACTGCTGTTCGGCGACCCACCCGGACACCAGCGCATCCATGCCGGGCGTCGACTGTCTGCTGGGTGCCCCGAGGGTACGCGTCAACAGCGCCTGCACGGACTCCGCCAACGCATTGCCGGTACCACGGAAATCCTCGCGCACAACCTTGCGCCCCTGACCGAGCGTCAATTCGGCATCGATCTCGCTGTTCGCCGCACGGGTCACCCTGACCTGCAGATGCGGGCCAGCGAATGGCCTGCGCGTCTGCGCTTTCTGGAAGAGCACCACCGCGCCACCGCGCAGGTAAGCGGTTTCGATCGTATCGCGCAGTACCGCCGTACGCAGCCAATCGAGGCGGTCGGGCGCCAGGATGGTCATGCTCATTTCGACATCCGGGCGCAGGAGGATCCGGTCTGGCGGGGCGTGAATGAATCGCCACGCAAGTGCGGCACCGACGATCTCGATCGCCAACAGAGCGACGAGGACCAGCATCGGCCAGGGCGAATTGCGCGTCGACGTCGGCGCCGGCGCGGCGTGCATCACAGCGTCGGCGGCCGCAAGATCGTTTGGAACCGCAGCGCTGGCGGCCGCATCGATCTGGCTGTCTTTGAAAGCGGTCGCATCGGTCGCTGTGGCTGGATTCGCCGGGCTGACGTCGCCGATGGTTGCCGCTGCGGCATCGGACGCAGGCGCCGCGTCGATGATCCAGTCGCTGTCCGCGATCACCAGCAGATAGCCGCGCTTGGCACGGGTCTGCAGGATGTCCTTGCCGCGCTCGCCGATGGCCTTGCGGATCTGCCAGATGCAGTTGGTGATCGCAGCATCCTCGACCACACGGCCAGCCCAGACGGTCTCAAGGATCTGTTCGCGGGTGACGAGGAGATTCGGATAACGGGCCAGCAACAGCAGAAGATGCTCGGCCCGCAGCGTCAACCCGCCCGTGCCGTCCTGGCCGGATACAGTCCCGCGTTCAAGATCGATCTGCAGTGGACCGATGCCGAAACGCGGTGAGGGCGGATATCGCTGGAATGGCCCCATCCGCTGTCTTCCTGTGTCATGCGGGAAGCCAGTCTAACCTCAGGCGGTGACACCCGACAGCGGCGGGGAGGATGCGCTGTCGAGCGCCTCCTCCCCGCCGC